>JBBIPQ010000264.1:0-2144 GCA_037442785.1 Nitrospirota bacterium | reverse complement strand
ACTTTTTATTTTTAGTTCATCAAGCTGGGATGGCTGGAACCATGTAGTATTGACCTTTAATAAGCAGGACTATACAGCCTCTGCAACCGTCCTTGACCCCTATGGCAATCCAGTTCCTGCTGATTTTGGGTATAAATATTTCTGGGCAGACTTTTATACAGATCATTATGACCTCTATGGTTCGATGGATGGTGAAAACTGGGTTTTTCTGGGTAGTTACTATTAGTCTTAGGGGAGATGTCTCTCCCCTTTTTCTTCTTTGCTTATAAAAAGGAGGATAAGGATGAGGATATCTCTTTTTACTATCGGTCTTTTACTCTTGGTCCTGGGTGTAGCCTCCGGAGAGACGATTTATACAGCTCCCTGTGCACATGGTGGAACCATTTCGGTTGACTCAAGCGGCTTCTCCTACAATTCATCAACAGGTGCCTTCTCGATCACCTTTTAGGCTGATAATTGTGGAATTGATGAGTTTATGAGCGTCCACGGCACAACCGCTATATCCGGCACTTATAGGGAACTCTCGGAAACTATGGCTCAGATAGAAGCCAATTCCGAGATAAATGTCGAGATAACCGATTCTGGTAAATCACGATCTGTTAACTGTTCTGGAGGGTTGAGTGGAACATATAATTTCACGGATGAGGTTTTTGACGGTGACATGAACGTTACAGATTGTTCTGGATCAGGACGGGTAGGAGTTGACTTTCTTGATCTGCTGATAGCAGGTCCTATGCACCTGATTCCATAGCCCTATCTCCTCTGGAAGAACTTCATGAAGGCATCCCTTGCCTTGTTCGCCTGTTCAGGGGTGAGGGGTTCTTTGGGTTTATCCCTCTGGACAACAGGCGGAGTTACAGAGGCTGTTGATTTTTGTTCTCCCTGAGCGGATGCTGCAGATCTCTTCTGGGTTGCGGGGGCTGTCGCAGGAGCAACTGCTCCCTGTCCTGGAGAAGCGCTTGCGACAGCCATCTCCCTCTTTTTTGGTGAATTTGGGTCGTTCAGATAGACTGTCATAATCTCCTCACCCCTGACCATAACAACCTTTTCTGGTTCGATCTCTTTCAGGGTGAAACCGCTCAGGGATTGGCCGACCTTGAGGGGCATCTGTCTCTTACCCCTTCCTGGTGTTGATACAGGAGACTTGAGGTCTTCCATATAGGCGATGCTCAGGTCATCCGTTATCAATGTGCCATAAAGGACAAAGTCTGGCTTTGGAAGGGGTTGCTCTGCCTTCTTCTCAACGGGTATCTTCCTTTCAGGATGAAAGGGGTTCTGCTCAGCAATAACCATGTAATCAGCAGGGGATGAAGATGGACTTTCCTTTTCTTCTTTTATCTTTTCAATAATGTCTGATTTGTGCTGGGAAGGAACAACCTTCACCTTTGGATCAGGAGAAGGATAAAGGGTATATCTTGCGAGCACCACCAGCAATCCAGCAAGCAAGATGTTGATGAGATTAAAGTTTTTTAGAAGGCGCCTGACCATACTTTAATAATAAAACCTTAATGACCAATAAGTCAAACATCCGTTCGCAGTCAAGAAGATGGTCATCTTCAATTTCAGCCTCAGGTCTGGAAAATTCTAATTTGCCCAAAGGTTTACTATCAAACCCCTGATCAATGCTACTGAAAGAACTATATTCTTCCATGAATCAGTTGGTCTTTTAATCTCAATCAGGCATTCCTGATAACCCCTCCACAGGATTGAACCTGACCATCTAAAACTGGCTACCTGTTGATTCTTCTCGTCCAGTACTTCATGGTTCAAATCCCCAATAAGAAAAAGAGGTGATATTACCTTACCAAGGATAATCTTTGACTGGCTCAATATGGATGTCCTTGAGGGTAGGAAACCATATCTGCTTCTTAATGAATAAACCCTTCCAAGGGAATTATCCTTAATTATATAGGATGAGACAAAGAGGTTTGGGTTTGAGTTAATCTCAATGATCGCAAATCCAGAAGGATCCCTGACTACTAATCTAACCGGGGATATCGCTCTGAGTTTGCCAAGCCTCTTTATTATATGGGCTGAAAATGAACGATTTTCATCCTCAGCTGTTGCGATGACATTATCAAGACCAGAGCGTATCTCAAAGGATGCGAAGGGACTCAGCAGATTGGAGGTTCTTCTGATATATA
>JBBIPQ010000263.1:0-2378 GCA_037442785.1 Nitrospirota bacterium | reverse complement strand
GATAGATAGCATATCCTATACAATCCCCTATGGTCAAGTCAGATAAGGTAGGCACTATCCTGCCACTGAAGAATATCCCTTGTTCCTTTAGGCAGCATTCCGTATCGGCTTACTCGGAAATAGTGCATGGTTACTAAGTTATGTTACGGGCCTTCTATTCCAAAGCCCGCACCAAGAATCCTGTCAGGATAACAGACCCATGCCTCGCTGGGTAATTGCTAATTCCAGCTGATTGGATTATATTTTCATAATGATTGACTCTGTTGTAATGAAAAGGGTCAGAGCCCCTCAAAAAAAGGTAATAATGGTGATAGGTGCCGCTGATTCAGGCAAGACCACGATCGTATGGTCTATAGCTAAGTCACTCCGCGGCCATTACAGGACAGCTATTGCTGATCTTGATATGGGACAGTCTCACATAGGCCCTCCAACAACTATCGGCTGGGCAATGATGGAGGATCACATTGAGGATTGGTCAGAGATTAAGGCAAGGGATTTCTATTTTACAGGAACGGTTACGCCCTTCGGGAGCCTTCTGCCCGCTATTGCCGGGGCAAAGATCATAACAGAAAGAGCATCGGTTTCAGCTGATAAGGTAATAATAGATACAACAGGCTTGATATCTGAGCCAGTGGGACGTGTCCTAAAACATTACAAGATAGATATAATAGATCCTGATCTGATCCTTGCTATTGAGTCTTCAGACGAACTCTCTCACATCCTTGATCCTTTTATGATCAATGTAAGACCCGAGATAATAAGGATACCTGTGCATCCAGAGACAAGGATAAAGACACCGATGAGAAGAGCAGAATACAGGTTTAAAAGGATGATGGATTATCTTAAAGAGGCTGAGGTAATTGCACTTCATGTTGAAAAGATTAAGATAAGATTCATAAGGAATCCATTGAGTTCTAAAGAAGAATTTATAAACAGGGTTGTCTCACTCAGGGATAGATCCAACAGGGACATCGGGATAGGAGTTATTCGAGATCTTGTCGGAGGGACTATAAGGGTTCTTACACCCCTGAAGGATTCAGGCGCTATATCTTCAATTGTAATAGGTAGAACAGTATTTGATAGCAAGGAAAGGACACTTAAAGACTCTTAAACAATCCTTTCAGAGATTATTGAGCGGTAGTGTGATAAAATGATTATAGATGGATCTAAACAGAGTCATTAAACAGATTAAGTATAACTGCAATGTCTCTGATGCAAGATTCTGGGGTTACTATTCCATATGTGGACTTCTCCTCAGGATGAGAGAATTATATAGAAACGAAAAGGGCCTGATGCCATGGGATAATATTCCTTCTGAAGATATATCCCTGTGGATAGAAGATAGGGATAGATTGTGGAAAGAACTGGAGGAAGAGGATTTTCAACCCATTGATATCAACGGCAGAAGCCTTGATCCCTTTGATGTGGAAGCCATTAATAAGGCATTTAACAATACGGGGCTTCTTTATGGAGGGGGCTATAGCACCTTTGGTAAACCAGCCTTTTTTCTTGCTCATCTGAAAGAGAAAAAGCAGTTATACGACTATAACATCTATTACGCAGATAAAGAACTGTGCAGAGATCTTTCAACCGCTGTAGCAATGCTTCAGGGAATATGCATATTCGTAAGGATAGAACCTTTACGGCTCATCCTCTGGGAAAAGATCCAGGAGATGAGATCAAGAAACTTTAAAGGTCTCCTCGATAGGGCATTTTCTCTTTACGACATTGAAAGGGAATTCCTTGAACCATCAGCCATTTTCGAGAAGGTCAAGGTCATCTCTGAAGACATATCCGACATTTTCGTCTATCACGAGATAGGTGAGGCTATTGAGGACAGATACAGTCTTCAGTGGGAGGATTTTATAGGAAAAGACAGATGGCTCGAGTTGCACCTGAGGGGGATAAAGGACCTCCTTGCTGATACCTCTGATTATGGGCCTTTGAACTTGATTATAGAGAAAAGGGATGAAAGGCTCCTCGTTTTTTATCTCCTCTTCCTTGATGGTATAAGGAAGACCTTTTTCCCTGAGATGATGAACTCCTTTCAGGTTTTCTTAGAAACAGGTGACTGGGATCAGATCAAAGAGGCAAGGATTAGGGGATATGAGAGGGCAACGACAATATCAGAGGAGGTTGCAGGCGCAATCGGAGAAAAAAGGGATCTGCCTTATATAACTGATGTCATAAAGAAATCCTTTGAAAAGACCCTTAGCCTCATTTAAAAGTCTAAACTGTAGTTCTTTGCTCTTGACCCAGGGATCTGAAACTGTCTATGTCATAGGATGCATGTTTTCTCCACATCTGTCCAAGATAAATATTTAATGGGCATGAGACCGAGAAAACACAAAAGGCGACACCTTAATGTAACTTGTTAA
>JBBIPQ010000262.1:0-2909 GCA_037442785.1 Nitrospirota bacterium | reverse complement strand
ATTAAAGTTAAACTCATAAAACCATTTCCTAAAAACCTGCAGGTAAGCACCATTTCCTCTTTTAAACAACTCCTTTGCATCAGGAAAAATAGAGGAAATCTCGTCAAGGTTCAGAAAATCAGAAGTGGATACATTCATCAAATCAGAGTAGTATCCTCTGCCTTTTAGCGATGGCAAACAGGCTGGAATAGGATCTTTGATTTCTTCATACAGGGCTATTGAATTAAGGAAATCTGGCGTACAGACTGTGCCGGGAGAAATCTATACTGACCCCTATGAGAACTGGACACGCCAAAGGTGTAGAGGTTATACTACTGCCACTCCAGAAAATCAGTTGATTTTCTGGAGACCCCAACTCTGCATAAGCAGAGATTAATCTTCAAATTGGAGGTAAGGGATATGAAGCAGAGGAAATGGACGGCAGAGGAGAAACTGGCGATAGTCCTTGAGGGGCTAAAGGAGAAGAGGTCTGTGGCTGATATATGCAGGGAGCACAGGATCAGCCAGACCTTGTATTACAGATGGAGGGATAAATTTCTTGAGTCAGGCAAGAAAGGACTTATCAATGGCTCATCCGATGATAACCACTACAAGGCAGAGATAGAAAGACTTCAAAAGATCATTGGCAAGCAAGCCATACAGATAGAGATTTTAAAAAAAACGGAAGAGCTATTGACAACAAGATAGAGGCAATAGAGATGCTCAAGGAAGCTGGATACAAGATTAAAGATGCCTGTGATGCATTAGGAATTTCAAGGAGCAGCTATTACTCAGCCAAAGAGGTAAGGGTTGTTGAGTGGAAAAATGCTAAAGATGACGATCTTCTGGGGATGATAAAGAGGATAAAGTCTGAGCATCCCTTTTGGGGATACAGGAGAGTAACTGCCTGGCTTAAGCACAGAGAGGGTATAAATGTAAATCACAAGAGAGTTCAGAGGTGCATGAAGACGCATGGTTTACTTGCCACACAGACAGTTCATAAGGCGAAGAGGACACCCCAGAGGAGCAAACCGCGGGCGGAAAGACCGGGACAGTATTGGGGGATAGATATGACAAAATTCATTATATCCTCCGTCGGATGGGTATATTTGGTGATAGTGCTTGACTGGTATACAAAGAAGGTCGTAGGCTGGAATCTCTCATTACGAAGCAGGTCCTCAGAATGGGAAGAGGCAATAGATATGGCAATAAACAGGGAATTTCCTGAAGGTGTGAGAGATAAGGGACTTAAGCTCATAAGTGACAATGGCTCACAGCCGACAGGCACATCATTTATGAGGGATATGGCAACACTTGGGATTGAGCAGATATTTACCAGCTATGACAATCCAAAAGGCAATGCAGATACAGAGAGGATGATGAGGACAATAAAAGAGGAGATAATCTGGCTCAATGAGTTTGGAAGTTTTGAAGAGGCAAGGGAAAAGATAAGCAAGTGGATAGAGGTGGACTACAACAGACTTTATGTTCACTCTGAACTAGGATACCTGAGTCCGGAGGAGTTTGAGGCAAGATATGAGAGCGATATGATAAGGCAGGCAGCATGACCTCTACAACTTTTAGGCATAAAAAATGTCTTGACAAATGGGGTGCAGTACAAGGAGGTGATAGGTGGTCGGGATATTGAGAATTTTTAACCCTTACAAGAAATTTACAAAAGGAGGTTTACTAATGAAGAAAGGAGGTTTACTAATGAAGAAAGGAGGTTTACTAATGAAGAAAGGAGGTTTACTAATGAAGAAGGCTCTGTGGTCTTTAATGGGTTTATTACTCATTGTTCCGCTGGTGTTATTTATAGGCTGCGGAGGTGGAGGTGGTGGCGGTAGCACAGGTGGAGGTGGAGGAGTTCAGTCATTAACACTCTCAGGAACAGTAGCCCAAGGTAAAGCCATTACAAATGCAACTATTTACTTCAAGGATAGTCAGGGAAATAGCGATTCTACTACCACAGATGATAGCGGAAGATACAACAAACAGGTAACCATGAGCCTACCTATCCTTCTTCAGGTCTCAACGGGCAATAAGACCTACTACTCCATCGCCACACAGGATGGCACCACCAACATCCATCCCTTCACAGACCTCATCATAAGGAACTGGTATAAGGTTAAGGGAAAGGATGTGGACACCGAGTTTTCCTCAGCAACACCTGCAGTTCCTACAAAACAGGAGATTGAGACCATAGAAAGTGTGATACGGGAAATACTCGACGACTATCTTTTCGCAACTGGTGTTGTCCCTTCTCAGTTTAACCTTATTACAACACCCTTTGATGCTAACGGCACAGGTTTTGACCAGGTCATTGATGTAGTAAAGGTCGAGTATGACCAGAGTGGTAATGTGACCATAGCCCCGGTTGATTCCTCTACAGGCACTCCAGGTGAGCCCCTTGCAGAGATTCGCTCTAATGAACCAATCTCAAGCATCCCTGACATGAAGGTTGCCATCAATGAAAGACTTAGCCTGTTTAAAGAGACTGTCAACTCAAAGGGCTGTTCTCTCCAGACCTCGGACATCCAGCCATACCTTGAGCAGGATTTCCTTTGGAGAGGTTATAATGCTGATGGACTCACAAATATTGTTAAAAGTTTTTTCCTTGGCTGTGCTGAGGACCAAAAGCGTCAGATGACAGGGATGGAACTTCTTGAGATTGATACATACGATAACGGAGTTGTTAGTGGTAAGGTAAAAGTGAGCTTTAAAGAACTATCAACCGGAGTTGAAACATGGGTAAAGCCAGTAATGAGCTTCAAAAAGGTCAACAACAACTGGGTATTAGCAAGTGATGGAATGATTGCCGATATAAAACTGGATGTCAAATATGACAAAGAGTATCGTGCACCATCATGGCAAGGAAATAATGATGTTGATTATAGGAAATATTTATATGTTAGAGTTAAAGATATGTT
>JBBIPQ010000261.1:0-3357 GCA_037442785.1 Nitrospirota bacterium | reverse complement strand
TGAGTCGGAGTCCCCATTACTCCGAATGCCCTGATTATCCTTCCATCTCTGTCAAAGACATTCGGGAATTTCATACCATGAGACATAACATATTGCCTGACACCTTCAAGCCTCTCGTTTATCCCTACATTGATACCTATAAACTCAACCTTATTACCCAGCTTTTTATATAGCTCCACCACACGGGGAAGCTCTTTTTTACAGTTAGGTCACCAGGTTGCCCAAAATACGAGATAAACAGGCCTCCTGCCCTTAATGACTGAATAGTTAAATTCCTTGCCATCCAGAGTTACGGCAGTGAAATCAGGTGCTATGTCACCAACATCTAAGGCATAACTGGTTAAAGGTATCAGCAATATGAGAATAGTAAAAATCTTTTTCATATCAACAATCCTCCAGCCTTCATGAAGAAATATTCACCATAACCAAAGAGAACTAAAGCGAGTCCTTTCTTAACCCATACCATCCACCTGCCAGGTTTTGGTAATGTTTTAAGAACCCCTGATGATGTCCCAACAACAATAAGCAATGATGACATGCCCAATGAAAAGGCAAACATCATTGCTCCTCCAAGGATCATGTCTCCTCTGGTAGATATATAAATCAGCAAACCTCCAAGCACAGGGGATGTGCATGGTGCTGCCACAACCCCTGAGAATAACCCTGTAATAAATGCACCTGCATGTCCTTTTTGCTTAGCTGTTTTTCCACTCGAAAAAAGCGGGATATTTATCCACTCCATCATCCATGCTCCGAGGATAAGACAGAGATTGCCAAAAATTAGATAGCTCCAGGGGCTTGTTGCTATCTCGCCAAATAGTCTACCTGTAGTTGCTGCAAGCACGCCAAGGGAAGAATATACAACGGATAGCCCGAGTGCATAGGACAGGGAGAGGGTAAAGGCAGTAATTTTCCTCTCAATAGATGAGGCGCCAATGATGCCGACCACAACAGGTATCATTGGATATACACATGGCGTGAGGGATGCGAGGATCCCTCCAAGAAAAGAAAGGGCTAAAGAAAAGATAGAGGGATCCTCTACAGCCTTGACAATAAAATCAAGCATCAGTGGCTATGCCCCAGCACAGGTGGTTCACCGACCTTCCTGCTCATCAACCTCTTTGCAAGAAGCTGATCCTCTTCCCATGCTGCCTTCTGAATATCTGCCATGCTTATGCCTTCTACCTCGATCGAGTCTATCTCTATGACATGGGCTATGGGATAGATCCAGCCTGTAATGGTCGCAGGCACATTCTTTTCAAGGAGTCTGTGAGCCCTCACAATATCATGTCCTTTGGCATTTTCAAGGATATTCCAGATAACACCGTCTTCTGTCTTGAACCCTATGGCATGATGGGCATAGAGATCACACTGGGCATTGGCACCACTCATCTTCTTCAGATTGCAGCCGACACATAATAGTGCCCCCTTTAGAGTAACCTTGTCTGTCCCTTTTGACTTATCCCATCCACCGGCAAAGGTGAAAGATGTAAAGGCAAAGAGTAAGATCATCGTTAAAGCCAAAATCCTCTTCATCTTGATTACCTCCTTTAAATTATCTTCTTTAGTTCTACTGTGTCTAAGTCAGACACCAGGGCATAGGTAATGCCCTTTTCCTGCCATAAGAGCAGATTAAAGCCATTTTTTTCTATAACCTTCATCCTTTTTCCATGTATCATCACCTCCTTTGCCCAGAGTCTTTCAGGGTTAAGCCCTGTTGTTATAAATAGGGAAATCTGCGATCCCCTGTATTCATAGAAAACAAGACCGAGCCGTTTCCCTTTCAGGAAACATAGTCTCGCTCCTTTAATTTCTGCCTTAAGCTCAGGAAGGACAACACTGAAGTCAACCTTTCCATTAAACCACTTCTGTATTGTGAGAAGGTCTGGAGAGCTTATCTGGATTCCTGAATATGGTAGAAAATTGATATGGTCATTGATAATATCCATGACGAACGACTCTGTATCACTGTGAAGTTTATAGATATAACCCGCAGCAAAGAGCATCAATACTACGGCAATAGGGATAAGTTTGTAGATTATCCTTGAATAGGTCTTTCTTTCGGATACATGTCTTAATACCCTTTCTCTCAGTTCTGATGGCACCGGTTCTTTTGTAAGCTTCTGCCTGAGCAATGCTGAAAAGGCCTTTTCCTGTTCAAAAAATCTCTTGCATTCAGGACATTCTTTCAAATGTCTTTTTGCATCTATCACCTTATGGCTTACTGCCTCAGGATATTCAGAGAGATATGTAATCTTTCTTGCTTCATTACACCTCATCTTTTCTTCTCCTTTAAAAATCCCCTCTTTTTTGCATATTCATAGAGGGCATCTCTCAGAAGCCTTCTACCCCTGTAAAGCCTTGATGATAAAGTCCCTGAAGAGATATTCAGGATCTCCTGAACCTCCCTATATGAGAGTCCTTCTATATCAACCAGTAGAATCACCGTCCTGAATTCAACCGGTAAGGACTCGATAGCCTCTTTCACCTCTTCATCCATAACATTAGAGAATATCTCCTTTTCAAGGTCAGCATACTGGCCACTTTTATAAAAAATAGGTTCAAGAAAATCAGGCTCTATATCTATCAACTTTGGCGAATTCTGATTTTTTCTGTATTTATTGATAAAGGCGTTGGTAAGTATCTTTAAAAGCCAAGCCTTTGCCTTCTTTTCTGAATGAAGGGAATCAAGATTTTCCCATGCCTTCATACATGTCTCCTGAACGAGGTCTTCTGCATCCTGCCTGTTCCTGGTAAGCCTCAGGGCAGTAAACCAGAGAGAATCAAGATATTTCTCTATTAACTCTATGCATTCCACTCTATTAATTTAGACAAATTTCACTCGCAAAATCTTCCCTAATTTTATATAACAGTGAAAATTATCAAAATGCTCTCAACACTGGAAAATTGTTATAATTACCTATGGACCTGTTTTCAGGAAAAACCTCTTATCTTCACATTATTCACAATGACAGGGTTATCCAGAACGACCCTATGAGGCTTTTTGACCCGTCTCTGTTTAAAGAACTAATGCTCGTTACCTATGTTACATCCCCTGAGTTTTTCTACGAAAGGATTAAAGATTTTAAAAAGGTTATAGCGATCCTTGGTGAAGAGGAGACGGCGAGGCAATTTTATCAGATTGATCCATTGATAGAAGAGAGATTTATCCGTCAGGCAGAGCAATATCCAGAGATACTTCAGGGTCTTGACAGTGGAGCCATAGAATTAAGATATATGAAGGCTGGTGAGAGGATACATTCAAAGATTTATATTCTGAGAGATGGAGAGGATAAATCCTTGAGGGTTATGGTGGGTTCTGCCAATTTTACATTTCACGGATTTGGAAATAAAGCT
>JBBIPQ010000260.1:0-4999 GCA_037442785.1 Nitrospirota bacterium | reverse complement strand
AATAGATTTTTAAAATTAACCCCTTTCTTTAACATGAGGTTATCAAAATTTCCCCTCTCTGTCAAGAAACGGGGATTGTCTAAAGAATCACTAAAAGTTTCTGTAAATGCGATATAATGATATGGACGCAAGAAATCCTTATAGAGAGCTATGAAAGTTGCAAAGCTTTACAGTTTTAAAGACATTCGCATAGAAGACATGCCGATTCCAGAGATAGGTCCTAATGAGGCCCTTATAAAGACAAAGGCCTGCGGGATTTGCTCTGGTGATGTTATGCCATGGTATATTGAGAGAAAGGCCCCTCTCGTCCCTGGACATGAGCCTGCAGGGGAGATTGTCGAGTGCCGAACGCAAAGCTTCAGGATCGGGGATAGGGTCTTTGTCCATCATCACGCACCCTGCATGAGCTGTAGATACTGCATTCGAGGAGACTATGTTCAGTGCCAGACCTGGAAAGATACAAGGATAATCCCTGGGGGTATCTCCGAATACATACTGATCCCTGAAATAAACCTAAGGAATGACACATTGCTTATCCCTGAAGGGATGAACTACGAAGATGCCACCCTTATTGAGCCAACTGCCTGCGTTGTAAAGTCCCTTAAAAGGGCTGGGATAAGAAAAGGTGATACTGTTCTTGTCATCGGTCTTGGCGTGATGGGACAAATCCATGTACTGCTGGCAAGGATGTTCGGAGTTGATAGGGTCATAGGGGCCGACATGGTGGAGTTCCGATTACGAAAGGCTGTCGAGTTTGGGGCTGATCATGTGATTGATGTTAAAAGAGAGGATATCTTCGAGAGAGTAAAGGATTTAACAGATGGTAAAGGTGCAGAGATAGTGATCGTTGGACCAAATAGTGTTGAGGCAATGATAACAGGCTTGAGAACTGTTTCAAGTGGAGGTAGCGTTGTTCTCTTCACACCAGCCAGGCCAGGGGAGATGCTCAACATTGATCCAAATGAGATATACTTCAGGGACATCAATATAATAACATCCTATTCCTGTGGTCCTGATGATACGAGGGAAGCGATAAGGATTATCGAAAGGGGTACAGTAAATGCCAGACTGTTAGTTACCCATAGATTCCCGATTGAGGATACAGAAAAGGCCTTTCGGATAACTGAGGAGGCAAAGGAATCGCTCAAGTGTATAATTATCTTATAAGGAGGAGATATGAACAGAAGCAGGCTTTATAGACACAGAGGGGATTTCACATGGAGTGGTGTAAAGACAGAAAGGTACAAACCAAGGGGTGGTGATTGGGCAGATATCATAAGGCGGGTTCTCATAGGTAACCATGGTGAAGCAACAAGATTTCACCTGAGATATTTTGAGATATCACCGGGTGGTTACAGTAGCTATGAGAAACACAGGCATGAGCATGTGGTCATCTGCGTAAGGGGTAAGGGTAAGGTTTTAACAGGTAAAAGGAGACACACCTTGAATTTCCTTGATACACTCTACATAGCACCTGATGAGCCACACCAGTTAAGCAACCCCTTTGATGAGCCCTTTGGATTCTTCTGTATAGTGAACGCAAGGAGGGATAAGCCAAAGATATTGAAAAAAAACAGAGGCACACGCAGCTCGTAAAGGTATAACCGAAGGTCTCAAAAATCTTTGATTTTTGGGATGCCCTGAGCTCTTCTATGTACAAAAAAATACTTGCTGCAATAAATGAACATATCAATTCCGAGATAACAGCCCATTATGCCCTCAATCTTGCAAAGGCATGTGATGGAAAGTTGCTACTCTGCTTTATAGCTGAAAAGGATGCTCCTGAATCGGTTATTGAGAAGGCGCAGGATGCTATGAAAAGGCTCTTTATTGAGGCAGAAAAACAGGGCATCTCTGTGGAAGGCATCACAGAAACAGGAAATGTTGTTAGGGAAATTGAGAGGATCGTTAACCTTGAGAAGGTCAATATAGTCTTTGCTGCTACAAGAAGAGAGGATGTGGAGAAAAGGTTTTATGCAGGAACTGTGGCAAGGCATCTATTAATCAGGCTTCCCTGCTCGGTTGCCCTTATCAGGATAGTCCACATGGGTAAAACCCATCCCAAAAATATCCTTGTTCCTTTAAAGGCGAAGATAGATAATATAAAGGAAAGGGCTTATCTTGTCGCAAAGATGGCAGAGGCCTTTCATTCAAAGGTCTTTATCTTCCATGTTACAAAGCCCATTACCAGATTCTTTCACGGAGAGATACATCTCACACCCGCTCAATGGGAGAAGAGATTGCCAGAGGATATAAAGGATTTCATGAAGCACCTAATCAGGTATGGAATCTCCCATGAGGGCAAACTTGCACCAGGTGTGATTTCCCGGAGCATAACTGTTGAGGCTGCTGCAAGAAGGCATGACCTGATAATAATGGGAGCCAGTGAAAGAGGACTTCTGTCATCCATCATTAAGGGCAATCCAGTAGAGGATGTCCTGAGGGAAACACCCTGCAACCTGATAATCTTAAAACCAAAACATGAGAGGGCTCCCGAAAAAATTTAAGATTTTTTGGGGACAGGAGTCTTGAAGATTAACAACCTCAATAAAGATAAGGGATCCCAGGAAAATCAAAAGATTTTCCTAGATGACAGTGACTTATTCAGAAGTCTCGTAACATCAGAAGAGGGCCTTTCAGAGGAAGAGGCAAAAAGACGGCTTTCTGAATTTGGACCAAACGAGATCAGGGAAGTAAAAAAGACCCCTCTCTACATAAGATTCCTCAGACAATTCACTCACTTCCTTGCGATCCTCCTCTGGATTGGTGCTGGTCTTGCCTTACTCTCAGAATATCTCCATCCTGGAGAGGGCATGCTAAACCTTGGATTTGCCATAATCGGCGTGATATTCATAAATGCTATATTTACATTCATACAGGAATATCGGGCAGAGAAATCCATAGAAAAATTAAGGCTTCTTTTGCCCTTCCATGTAAAGGTGATAAGGGATGGGAAAGAAAAGGAGATACCCTCAAGGGAGGTTGTGCCAGGGGATTTAATAATACTCTCTGAAGGTGATAAGGTTCCTGCTGACTCAAGACTTATTGAGACATCCAATCTCATGGTAAATAATGCTGCCCTCACAGGAGAATCAGAGCCAGTCCCTCTAACACATGAACCCTGCGAAGGTGATCTTATAGAAAGAAGAAACATTGCCTTTGCAGGAACAACCATTGTGAGTGGCTCGGGGAAGGCTGTTGTATTCGCCACAGGTATGAGGACTGAGTTTGGCAGGATCGCTCAGCTCACAAGCGCTGTTGAGGCTGGTTTAAGTCCTCTACAGAAGGAGATTATCAAGGTCACAAGGCTCATTGCCTTTCTGGCAACCGCAATGGGCATTGTTTTCTTCATTATAGGCCAGATCATCGGCAGGGGATTCTGGGAAAACTTCATATTTGCCATAGGTATAATCGTTGCAAATGTGCCAGAGGGACTCCTCCCTACGGTCACACTCTCCCTTGCAATGGGAAGCCAGAGGATGGCTAAAAGAAAGGCATTGATAAAGACCCTTACCTCAGTTGAAACCCTCGGTTCAGTAACAGTGATATGCACTGACAAGACAGGTACCCTCACCCAGAACAAAATGGAGGTAAAAGAGATATGGACTATGGATGCTCATCAGGATACCATTGACCTCCTATTGAAAACAGCATACCTATGTAACAACGCAAGATTCATTGATGGACACTACAGGGGAGATCCCACAGAGACTGCACTCCTTAAATATGCAAGGGAAAACATTGGAGATATAGAAGCAGAGAGAATGTCGGAAATCCCCTTTGACTCAGAGAGAAAGAGAATGACTACAACAAATAAGATTAATGGAAAGATATCCGTCTTCACAAAGGGCGCAATGGAGAGCGTTCTACCCCTTTGTAATCGCCTTATAATAAAGGGGAAAGAGATGTCTTTAGAAGAGTCTCATAAAGAACGGATAACCCTTGCCTACCATACCTTAATGGATAAGGGTTTGAGGGTTCTTGCATTTGCATATAGAAAAGACGCGGGCTTAAAAGATTTAGAAAAGAGGTTAGTCTTTATCGGTCTCATAGGCATAGAGGACCCACCAAGACCAGAGGTTCCTGCTGCCATAAGAAAATGTCACGAAGCAGGAATAAAGGTGATAATGATAACCGGAGATGGAAGCAGAACCGCCCTTGCCATAGCAAAAGAGATAGGTCTCATAAAAGAAAATCCTGTTGTTGTTGAGGGTCATGAATTTATAAAGATGAGCGACCATGAACTCAGAGAACTGTTACTGGAGAAGGAAGTAATATTCGCAAGGATGACCCCGAAACATAAGATGAGGGTGGTATCAATCCTCAAGGAAGAGGGAGAAAGGGTTGCAGTAACTGGAGATGGGGTAAACGATGCACCTGCCTTGAAAAAGGCAGACATCGGTATTGCCATGGGCATAACAGGCACAGATGTGGCAAAAGAGGCAGCAGACATGATACTCCTTGATGATAATTTTGCAACCATAGTGAATGCCATTGAAGAAGGAAGGGCAGTCTATGAAAACATCAGAAAGTTTATAAGCTACATATTTTCATCAAACATACCAGAGATAGTTCCTTATTTAGCCTATGTGCTTTTCAGGATTCCCCTGCCTCTTACAATCATGCAGATACTGGCAGTTGACCTCGGGACAGATATGCTCCCGGCCCTTGCCCTCGGTGCTGAAAAGCCAACAGAGGACCTGATGAGACAACCTCCAAGAGATCCGAAAGAGAGACTTCTTAACCTGAAACTTTTAAGCAGGGCCTATCTATTCCTTGGACCCATAGAGGCAGTAGCAGGCCTATTTGGATTTTTATATGTCCTTAAATCAAGCAAATGGCAGTATGGCATTATGCTTCCACCAGACAATATCCTCTATATGCAGGCGACAACTGCATGCCTTACAGCAATCATAGTCACACAGATTGCCAATGTGTTTGCCTGCAGATCCTTCAGGGAGTCTGTATTCAAGATTGGATTCTTTTCAAACAAACTGAT
>JBBIPQ010000259.1:0-1498 GCA_037442785.1 Nitrospirota bacterium | reverse complement strand
ATACATTCATCAAATCAGAGTAGTATCCTCTGCCTTTTAGCGATGGCAAACAGGCTGGAATAGGATCTTTGATTTCTTCATACAGGGCTATTGAATTATGGAAATCTGGCGTACAGACTGTGCCGGGAGAAATCTATACTGACCCCTATGAGAACTGGACACGCCAAAGGTGTAGAGGTTATACTACTGCCACTCCAGAAAATCAGTTGATTTTCTGGAGACCCCAACTCTGCATAAGCAGAGATTAATCTTCAAATTGGAGGTAAGGGATATGAAGCAGAGGAAATGGACGGCAGAGGAGAAACTGGCGATAGTCCTTGAGGGGCTAAAGGAGAAGAGGTCTGTGGCTGATATATGCAGGGAGCACAGGATCAGCCAGACCTTGTATTACAGATGGAGGGATAAATTTCTTGAGTCAGGCAAGAAAGGACTTATCAATGGCTCAACCGATGATAACCCCTACAAGGCAGAGATAGAAAGACTTCAAAAGATCATTGGCAAGCAAGCCATACAGATAGAGATTTTAAAAAAAACGGAAGAGCTATTGACAACAAGATAGAGGCAATAGAGGTGCTCAAGGAAGCTGGATACACAATTAAAGATGCCTGTGATGCATTAGGAATTTCAAGGAGCAGCTATTACTCAGCCAAAGAGGTAAGGGTTGTTGAGTGGAAAAATGCTAAAGATGACGATCTTCTGGGGATGATAAAGAGGATAAAGTCTGAGCATCCCTTTTGGGGATACAGGAGAGTAACTGCCTGGCTTAAGCACAGAGAGGGTATAAATGTAAATCACAAGAGAGTTCAGAGGTGCATGAAGACGCATGGTTTACTTGCCACACAGACAGTTCATAAGGCGAAGAGGACACCCCAGAGGAGCAAACCGCGGGCGGAAAGACCGGGACAGGATTGGGGGATAGATATGACAAAATTCATTATATCCTCCGTCGGATGGGTATATTTGGTGATAGTGCTTGACTGGTATACAAAGAAGGTCGTAGGCTGGAATCTCTCATTACGAAGCAGGTCCTCAGAATGGGAAGAGGCAATAGATATGGCAATAAACAGGGAATTTCCTGAAGGTGTGAGAGATAAGGGACTTAAGCTCATAAGTGACAATGGCTCACAGCCGACAGGCACATCATTTATGAGGGATATGGCAACACTTGGGATTGAGCAGATATTTACCAGCTATGACAATCCAAAAGGCAATGCAGATACAGAGAGGATGATGAGGACAATAAAAGAGGAGATAATCTGGCTCAATGAGTTTGGAAGTTTTGAAGAGGCAAGGGAAAAGATAAGCAAGTGGATAGAGGTGGACTACAACAGACTTTATGTTCACTCTGAACTAGGATACCTGAGTCCGGAGGAGTTTGAGGCAAGATATGAGAGCGATATGATAAGGCAGGCAGCATGACCTCTACAACTTTTAGGCATAAAAAATGTCTTGACAAATGGGGTGCAGTACAGTATGATATAATTTTTTTCTTTCGGAA
>JBBIPQ010000258.1:0-1538 GCA_037442785.1 Nitrospirota bacterium | reverse complement strand
ATACGCCTTCCGTCACTGGTCTAATGCGACTTCTTTACAAGACCTGGAATAGCTTAGTATAATTAATAAATGAAGAAAAAGATATTTGCTTCCCTTTTGGTCTTGCTTATCGGCTTTCTGCTCGGAGGTCTGACCTATTTCTTTATAAATAGACATCTTTCCTCCACTTATCCTGGAAGGATTCTTTCGGGGCCAAGGGTGCCAGCAGAGATAATAGAAACAAGCAGGGCATTTTCTGACATCGTCAGGGAGGTCTCGCCTGCTGTGGTTAATATATCCAGCACAAAGGTATTTAAAAGGGATGCCTATCCCTTTTCGGATGATCCATTTTTTGATCTCTTCAGGCCTTTTCATGACTTTGACCAGAAGAAATGGAAGGAACAGAGCCTTGGTTCAGGAGTGATAATATCAGAGGATGGCTATATAATAACGAATAATCATGTGGTTGAGAAATCAGAGGATATAAGAATAACCCTTTATGATAAGAGGAGTTTCAAAGGGAAGGTGGTAGGATCTGATCCAAAAACGGATATTGCGATTGTCAAGATCTCCGCACAGAAATTGCCTTATGTGAGATGGGGGGATTCGGATAGATTGAAGGTTGGTGAGTTTGTTTTAGCCATAGGCAATCCCTATGGCTTAAGCCATACCGTGACAATGGGGATAATAAGTGCTGTTGGAAGGGCAAATGTAGGTATTGCAGATTATGAAGACTTTATACAGACCGATGCTGCTATTAATCCTGGTAATTCAGGGGGTCCCCTCGTAAATATTAACGGTGAACTTATTGGTATCAATACCGCCATATTCTCAAGGAGTGGAGGTTATCAGGGCATTGGGTTTGCTGTACCGAGCAACATGGCAAAGGTTGTGATGGAACAGCTTATAAAACAGGGAAAGATCATAAGGGGATGGCTTGGTGTCATGATTCAGGAGGTCACGCCAGAGATAGCGCAAAAGTTTGGCATGAAAGACCCAAGAGGAGCCCTTGTGAGTGATGTTACAAAGGGGAGTCCTGCGGAAAAGGCAGGGATAATGAGGGGAGATATAATCATTGAATATGATGGGAAGTTGATTAGTAGTGTCAGTAATCTAAGGAATTCGGTTGCACAAACAAGGGTCGGCTCAAAGGTAGAGTTAAAGATATTCAGAAATGGTAAGGAATTTAGTCTGAATGTTGTTGTTGCTGAACTTCCAAAAGAGATGGCTATAATCTCAGAAGAACCTGAAGGCAATATCCAGAGAAATGCCTTCTCAGGTATTACTGTGTATGATCTTACGAAAGAGATAGCATTGCAACTTGGTCTAAACTCAGCAGAAAAGGGCGTTGTTGTTGTAAAGGTCGAACCTGGAAGCCCTGCTGATGAGGCAGGACTGAAGAAGGGCGATGTGATTCTGGAGATAGACAGAAAGAAGATAAATAATGTTGAAGATTTTAAAAGGATTACATCATTAGTCAAATCAAAGGAAGAAACTGTGCTTCTCTATATAAACAGGGGTGGAAACAGGCTTTTTCTGACTTTATAAAAAGGCTGTTC
>JBBIPQ010000257.1:0-3903 GCA_037442785.1 Nitrospirota bacterium | reverse complement strand
GACTTATGGCAATGCAGGCAGATCATAAAGCAAAGAGGACACCACAGAGGAGCAAACCCAGGGCTACAAGACCGAGACAGTATTGGGGGATAGATATGACGAAATTCATTATATCCTCCATTGGATGGGTATATCTGGTAATAGTGCTTGACTGGTATACAAAGAAGGTAGCGGGCTGGAATCTGTCATTACGGAGCAGATCCTCTGAATGGAAAGAGGGGTCCCCAAAAAGTCAGAGACTTTTTGGGGTTCATGGTGTGGCAATAAATATGGCAATAAACAGGGAATTTCCAGAAGGTGTGAGGGGCATGGGGCTTAAGCTCATAAGCGACAATGGCTCACAGCCGACAGCGACCTCATTTATGAGGGATATGGGGACACTTGGTATTGAGCAGATATTTACCAGCTATGACAATCCAAAAGGCAATGCAGATACAGAGAGGGGTCCCAAGAAAATCGAAAGATTTTCTTGGGTAATAGTGATGATGAGGACAATAAAGGAAGAGATAATCTGGCTCAATGAGTTTGGGAGTTTTGAGGAGGCAGCTGAAAAGATAGGCAAGTGGATAGAGGAGGACTACAACAAGCTTTATGTGCACTCTGAACTTGGATACCTGAGTCCAGAGGAGTTTGAGGCAAGATATGAGGAAGAGAGGATAAGGAAGGCAGCATGACCTCTACAACTTTTTGGCATAAAAATGTCTTGACAAAAGGGGTGCAGTACAGGTATCTAAACTTGATAGGATTGCAGCTTAATTAGAAACAATGCAAACCATTGAGAATAAAGCCTTTGAGAGAATTTGCATAAAAGACTTGACAATACCTCCTTCTTTTTTAAACTATAAACAGAAGATCGATTTGAAGATTTTATTTCAAAGCGACCCCATGTTGAAAAATCAATACAGCGTAATAGCTATTAATCCTGATAGATTCACGAATGTCAAATACAGGGAGGCAATGGATTTTATTGCCTTTGTCACATCACCCGAAGGACAGCTTTTAATAGCAAATTATAAAAAGCATGGCTTTAATCTCTTCTATTCCGACGCAGTGCCATCGGTGAGGGCGGAGGAGAAAAGGCAAACAATAAACAGGAGAAGAAATGAGACTTGACAGATTTTTCATTTTAATGCTTGTTTTATCGGTATTCATTGTTTCGAGCGTATCTGCCGAGACCAGGATCCGCTGTGCATCAACCACAAGCACGCAGAATTCGGGATTGTTTGATTACATCCTGCCGATATTTGAAAAAAAGACAGGCATTAAGGTAGATGTAGTTGCTGTTGGCACTGGCGCTGCCATAGAGATAGGAAAGAGGGGAGATGCCGATGTGGTCTTTGTCCACGCAAAGGAGCAGGAATTAAAGGCTGTTCAGGAGGGTTACTTTGTGAATCGCCATGATGTCATGTATAACGACTTTGTCATCATCGGCCCTGCCAATGATCCTTTGAAGATAAAAGGCATAAAGTCCGCAACCGAGGCCTTCAAAAAGATTGCAGAAAGCAATTATCCCTTTGTATCGAGGGGAGATAAATCAGGAACTCATACAAAGGAATTATCAATATGGGAAAAAGCAGGGATCGACCCCAAAGGAGGTTCTCGTAAGGGGGACAAAGTCCCCCTTACGCATTCTCAAAAATGGTACCTCGAAGTAGGACAGGGGATGGAAAAGACCCAGAGGATTGCAAATGAGAAGCGTGCATACACACTTACAGACAGAGGCACATGGCTTGCCACAAAAGATAAGGATAAACTTGAGATGATAATTGTTCTTGAGGGCGACCCGATATTGTTCAATCAGTACGGAGTAATGGCTGTAAATCCGCAAAAACATAAGCATGTAAAATACAAAGTGGCGATGGAGTTTATAAACTGGCTCATATCAAAGGAAGGGCAGCATACAATTGCATCCTTTAAAGATAAACACGGTAATCAGTTGTTTATACCAAATGCGAACGCAGGTGAAAGGTAATAGGAGATGGGCAATAGAAAATAGAAAAAACCTATCGCCTATAACCTATAACCGACAACCTGATTGCTATGGATTCAATAATTGAAGCCTTTAAAAAAGCATTTTCCCTTATATTCAGTATTGATCCTGAATTATTAAGCATTATTTTTTTGTCCCTCAAGGTCTCAGGTTCTGCGATTTTGATTGCCACTCTGGCAGGGCTTCCACTGAGTGCATTAATAGGATTAAAAAGGTTTCCTATGAAAGGGATAATCATCAGCCTTTCAAATACCTTCATGGGCCTTCCTCCCGTAGTGGTAGGGCTTTTTGTCTACATCATGCTTTCAAGAAGCGGGCCCCTCGGGTTTATGGGGCTTCTCTATACGCCATCAGCAATGGTCATTGCACAGACAATCCTTGCCTTTCCCATTGTAGTATCCCTCTGCTCAACAGCCATCGTAAGTGTTAACCCTATTATAAAACAGGCATCAATGACCCTTGGCGCAACACCTTTTCAAATAGCAATTACAATAATAAAGGAGGCAAGATACGGGATAATGTCGGGTGTAATTGCTGCCTTTGGAAGAGTAATGGCAGAGGTAGGGGCAATCCTGATTGTTGGAGGAAACATTGCTGGTTACACCAGGGTTATGACAACAACTATTGCCCTTGAGACAGACAAGGGAAATTTCGAACTCGCCCTCGCACTGGGTATAATACTCTTAACCATCTCGCTCCTTATAAATGCAGTCCTTCATCTTATTCAGAAGAAAGGTGTGGTCAAAGAATAGATGGGCATGATATTAACCGTATCCAATATACACAAAAGCTATAATGGAATCCCTGTGTTGAAGGACTGCTCATTTTCCTTTGACAGGGGCGGCGTCTATGTATTGACAGGCCCAAATGGCAGTGGCAAATCCACATTCTTACGGATTTGTGCCCTTCTTGAGGAGCCTGACAAAGGAAAAGTCAGTTATCTTTATGGCAACAATGTCCTTGAAAAAAATACAGAATTGAGACGCAGGATAACCCTTGTATTGCCCAAGGTAGGGATATTCAATACCACGGTCTTTAAGAACGCCGCTTATGGGCTTAAGGTAAGAGGTCTACATAGAAAGGAGATTGAAGGGAGAGTTAACAGGGCTTTAAATTTTGTGGGCCTTACAAACAAAAAACACCATAATGCCCTCACCCTTTCCAGTGGTGAAGCCCAGAGGTTAGGCATTGCAAGGGCAATGGTTATAGAACCAGAGATATTGTTCCTTGATGAGCCAACAGCCTCTGTTGATAAGGAAAATACAGAGACCATAGAGCAGATTATCATGGACTTAAAAAAAGAAGGCAAATCCACCATTATTATTACCACCCATGATATGGCACAGGCAAAAAGGCTTGCAGACATCATGCTTATCATGTCCGAGGGAAAGATTATCCCTGGTTAATCTGTGTTGCTCTTGAAAATTATTATTTGGCTCATCACATAATATAGTGCAACTAAGAAAGACTTAACAACTATTGCATCTGAGGGGTATTATAAACCTCCAAATTTACCTTAAGAAAGGAGGATAACCCGAACAGATGCAACAATTAGATTATCTCACAAAGCTATTAGGAATTCAAGGGTTTAGAGTTTCAGGGATAGAGATAAGGCAAACCAAGGGAATAGATACAGTGGTAATAGACCTTCAGAGAAAAGGCAAAGGATATATTTGTAGTGGATGTGGCAAAGGAGTGGCGAGCAAGCACAGTTCATGGACACAGGAGGTGAGGCATCTTCACCTATGGAGGTATTTAACGATATTGAGGTTTCAGAAGGTAAAGGTAAGATGTCCTCGTTGCGGTGTAAAGGTGGAAAGACTAAGTTTTTTAGACAGCATGAGGAGGCAGACAGCAGAGCTTACACACCAGGTATCAGAGCTTTGTAAGGTAATGAGCATAGAGGATGTTGC
>JBBIPQ010000256.1:0-1011 GCA_037442785.1 Nitrospirota bacterium | reverse complement strand
TGATGCCTGTAGCCTCCTGATGAGGGTGTCACAATTAATCAAATAGGTCTTAAGTCTATGTCTTTCCATTTATATCTTCACTCCCGTATTTTTTGCATACTCAAAAACAGGATCCTTTTTAGGTCTGTCCCTCCTCTGGACAAGCAGGTCTATCCTCTGGTCTCCTGCCTTTATCTTGAGTTCAGCAAGAAACATTGCCTGTATATCTGGTTCGGCATCCTTTGATGTCTCCACATATATATCAATATCTCCGCCAAGCTTTGTATCATCTATCCGGGAGCCAAAGATCTTCACCTCGCAGTCTTCACCAAAATATTTGATAGCCAGTTCCTTAATCAACCTTAATGTCTCAGGAGATATCCTCATTTGTGACAAACCTTATTGCCTCTCTGAGATCTATCGCCCCTGTATAAAGGGCCTTTCCTGTTATAGCACCATATAGTCCCCTGATTGAGGCAAGTCTCTTAATATCCTCCATTGATGATATGCCACCAGAGGCTATAACAGGGATCTTCACAGTCTCAACCATCTGCCTCATTGCCTCAATATTAGGGCCTGTCATGGTGCCATCCCTTGATATGTCTGTATAGATTATGCCCCAGACACCCAGGTCCTGCATCCTCAGGGCAAGGTCTATTGCCTTCATATCAGTGACCTCCACCCATCCTTTGATAGCCACAAATCCATCCTTTGCATCAATACCAGCTATGATCCTCCCAGGAAACCTTTTACACGCCTCTTTAACGAGCTCAGGTCTTTCAATCGCAATCGTTCCGAGAATCACCCTGTTTATTCCCATTCCAAGGAGTGTCTCTATCCTCTCCATATCCCTTATGCCACCACCAACCTCAATCTCCACAGTAAGGGCCTTCCTTATCTTTCTTATTACCTCTAAATTCCTCTGGTTTCCAGAGAATGCACCATCAAGGTCAACCACATGGATCAGGTTTGCACCAAGACCCTGCCACTTCAAGGCAACCTCCACAGGGTCATCGGAAAACACAGTAACCT
>JBBIPQ010000255.1:0-1012 GCA_037442785.1 Nitrospirota bacterium | reverse complement strand
CCTTTTTGATCTCCTTAACAAAGCTCGGAAACGGTCCCTTCTCGAGTTCATCCAAGAGCGGGGTATCATACTTCTTTGGCATAACATCCTCCTCTTTTTATGAAATTTTCCGACCCCTTATAAAGTAGGAATAGGAATGGCACTAAAAACGTATTAAAGGTAATACAATAACAAGTTTATGGTCAAATAAAAAATATTTATCTATAAATCACGATTTCTTATCAATTTAAAATTCTAAGATCATGCAGCCTTGCGATGCCAGCAGCAGACCTGCACCCCTGATAGGTATTATATCTCTGAAGAAGTCCATCAAAGTCCCTCAATATATCATTCCTGTTCCTGTCCCACCGTGGAGCTATAAGTATGTCGTCAGGGGCTGTAGCAAAGAGCCTCTGAATAACAATATCAGGGGATAACCTCTCTATAAAATCGACAAGAAACATCAAATATTCTTCATAACTGAAAACGGGAAAAGGTCTTTCTCTGTAGATCTCGGCAAGGACTGTATCCTTAATAATCTGAAGCTGATGGATCTTTAGAAAATTTATTGGTAATCGGGATACTTCCTCTGCCATGGCAAGCATTTCTTCCCTTGTTTCCGTAGGAAAACCAACTATTATATGGGCACCTATCTCGATACCTCTGCCTGCCGTCATATCCAGGGCCTTCAAAAAGGCATTATAGTCGTGACCTCGATTTATAAAAGACAGGGTCTTATCGTATATTGACTGAAGGCCATATTCGATCAGAACAAAATAGTCCTTTGCAAGCTCCTCAAGGAGCATTATCTTTTCATCATCGATGCAGTCAGGTCTCGTGCCAATAGCTATCCCTATAACAGAAGGCTCTTCAATGGCCTCCCTGTAAAGCCTCTCAAGTCTATCCACAGAGGCATAGGTATTTGTATAGGGTTGAAAATAGGCGATGAACCTTTCTGCCTTATACCTCTTCCTGAGATAGGAAATGCCATTTCTTATCTGCTCACGGACAGTCAGGGTTGGTTTACAGGAAC
>JBBIPQ010000254.1:0-1035 GCA_037442785.1 Nitrospirota bacterium | reverse complement strand
TCAAACTGAATCATCGCCCTCAGGTTACAGATCTTTTAAGTCAGGGTTCATAGAGGACGTTACGCCAGGCCCAACAATTGCTGATGGTATTGCTGTTGGGAAGATCGGGGAAAGGAATCTCGAGATTATGAGGAGGTATGTTGATGATATGTTCCTCGTCAAAGAGGATTCAATCGCTATGGCGATCCTCCTGTTTATGGAGAGGAAAAAGCTTGTGGTTGAAGGAGCGGGTGCTGTCGGGCTTGCAACATTGTTAGAAGATATAGATAGGTTCCGTGGTAAAAGGATTGTTATTGTAGTGAGTGGTGGAAACATAGATTTTACCTTGATTGACAGGATTATTCACAAGGGTCTTGTCAGGAGTGGAAGGATTTCTGTCTTTGAGGTAATTATAGATGATGTGCCTGGAAGTCTTAATGTCCTGACAGGGATAATAGCCTCTCATGGTGGAAACATCCTCCATATCCTCCATGACAGGCTTGGAAGGGATTTACCACTGGGTAAGACGAAGGTTATATTCACGATTGAGACCCGAGGAAAGGGACATCTTGAGGAGATATTATCAGATATAAGATCTAATGGATTAGATTATAAGATCTAAGAATGTAAATAAAAAGACCGTTATACTTATATAGCCATTCATGTTAAAGAAGGCCATGTCCAGCTTACTTAAATCATCGGGTTTGATGAGGGAGTGTTCATATATGAATAGTAGGGCTGTTATCATCATACCAAGGTAGTAGAGATAAGACATATGAAATATTATACCTGAAAGCACAAGAAGACCCCATGTTATAGCGTGGCAGAAACGGGATACCATTATAGATCTCTTTATCCCGAATCTGGAAGGAATCGAAAAAAGCCCGTAGGAACGATCGAAATCTATATCCTGAAGTGCGTAAAGGATATCAAAGCCTGCAAGCCAAAAGACCACCGCAAGCCCCAATAGTATTATCCTGGTGTCAAGGCTACCTTTAACCGCTATCCATGCGCCTAAGGGTGCAGCAGAGATTGTAACACCAAGTATAAAATGGG
>JBBIPQ010000253.1:0-1044 GCA_037442785.1 Nitrospirota bacterium | reverse complement strand
TCACCTTTGCTGTCTTCTTGTCCCCAAGCTCAAGGAAGGCCATGCCCTGTTTAAGCATCGCTCCAGGAAGTTTTTCGCTCTGCGGGTAATTCTTTATCACTATCTCATAGGCGAGGATTGCACCCTCAAAGTCTTTTTCAGCATAATAGGTCTCCCCTATCCAGAACTGGGCATTATCAGCAAGGTCACTCTTTGGGAAGTCCTTTATGAACCTGTTAAAACCATCCCTTGCCTCTTTATATTTTTTTTCCTTAAACAGATTATAAGACTCCTCATAGGCCTTCAATTGATCGCCGCTGGCATCATGTTCCCGCAAGTCTCTGGATTTACTGGAATCCTGACTTGCTGGAACCTTTTCTTCGGTCTTCTTCATTTCCTCAGGCACTTGAGGTTTCTGTTCTGAGAGTTTGGAAATTTTGTCATTCAGTTCCTTAAGTCTTGCCTCTAAGCTGTTGATCTGTCCTCTCATCAGTTCCCTCTCTACAGACCATTCTTTGAGGGATTTATCCATAAAGAACTTGCTCTCTTCGAATCTCCCACTCAAGACCTGGAGGTCCCTTGATAGGTCTGTTATCTTGCCAAGGAGCATGGCCTGACCTTCTCTAAGGGCACTAAAACTCTCCTCTTTAACCACACCTGTTGATTGCGCCTTCAGGTTATTAACGTCAACCCTGATGTCTGAGGTCTCCTTTCTCAATTCATATGCCTCTCTCTTAAGGGAATTTACATCGTTTCTGATTATGTCAATGTCAGAGGTGGTTGCACAGCCAGTCAGGACAGAGAAGATTAGCATCAGAAAGACAATGATCCCCATTTACTTCTTCTCCTTAATGATGATAAAGTGATCCCTTCTATTCTTTGCCCAGCAGTCCTCATTATGTTCCTTACAGAGGGGCTTTTCTTCGCCATAGCTTATGGTATCTATCCTTGATGAGGGGATACCAAGGGAGACAAGATACTCCTTTGCTGCCCTTGCCCTCTTATCACCAAGGGCGAGATTATACTCGTTGGTTCCTCTCTCGTCACAGTGGCCTTCAATCAGGA
>JBBIPQ010000252.1:0-1103 GCA_037442785.1 Nitrospirota bacterium | reverse complement strand
GAATTCAGGGTCATTCACAACAGCAGTATTTATGGAAACTTTATCACAGCCTGCATTAAGGAGATCCCTTATGTCATCCAGTGTCTTTATGCCACCGCCAACTGTCAGGGGCATGAAGACATCAGAGGCAGTCCTTTCCACCACATCAAGGATGATCTTTCTCTTTTCGTGAGAGGCAGTAATATCAAGGAATACGAGCTCGTCTGCACCCTGCTCATCATAATAGATGGCATTCTCCACAGGGTCCCCGGCATCCCTTAGGTTTACAAAGGAAACCCCTTTTACGACCCTTCCATCCTTTACATCAAGGCACGGTATGATTCGTTTTGCGAGCATAACTAATCAGCCAGCCCCCTTTTCTCAATACAGGACCTTATGGAACTATAAATATCGCATGACCTTCCTGATACCCCAAAGAGCCTGTTTATTCCCCTTATAATATCCTCCTCATCCCCACTGTATTCATTGGTGAGCAGATTCCTGAGTTCCCGGAGCACAATCCATTCCTCGGCATTCTCTATAATGCCCCGTTTTTCTACCCTGTTCAATACATCAATAAAAGGTGCGTACTCAATGTCTTCACCAAGAAGGATAAGCAAGCTCCTGAGTAACCTCCCTGCAGAATCCTGGAGTTTTCCGAACCTGAAAGACATCTGGTCAATAAATGACAGCTCCTGATCCGAAAGGGATTTATACTTATCTTTACTCAATGGGATGTTTGGTTGAATTGCCTTCAATGATGCCTGTAGCCTCATGATGAGGGTGTCACAATTAATCAAATAGGTCTTAAGTCTATGTCTTTCCATTTATATCCTTCACTCCCGTATTTTTTGCATACTCAAAAACAGGATCCTTTTTAGGTCTGTCCCTCCTCTGGACAAGCAGGTCTATCCTCTGGTCTCCTGCCTTTATCTTGAGTTCAGCAAGAAACATTGCCTGTATATCTGGTTCGGCATCCTTTGATGTCTCCACATATATATCAATATCTCCGCCACGCTTTGTATCATCTATCCGGGAGCCAAAGATCTTCACCTCGCAGTCTTCACCAAAATATTTGATAGCCAGTTCCTTAATCAACCTTAATGTCTCAGGAGATATCCTCA
>JBBIPQ010000251.1:0-1111 GCA_037442785.1 Nitrospirota bacterium | reverse complement strand
ACAATCATTTTTTCTCTCTGCTGTCAAATAAAGTGACTGAGGTTATTTAAATGGGCATAAGACCTCAAAAACACAAAAGAAAGGGGCACCCCAGTAGCGGTCTCATGCTTATTTAACATTTATCTTGACAGACGTAATTTTTGTCTTTTTTGATTTAGCTGAATGAATAGACAAGGGCCTTTCTTTACAGGATACGCAGAAGATAAAGATATAGGTTTATTTAACAAGTGTGAAATATATATCCACAACTATTGCAGCTATGGAAAGCAAGAAGATAATGAAATAATTTATATTTTCGGGGGATTTTCTGATGGACGAAAGTAGATAGATAACCACCTCTCTGTCCTCATCTGTAAGACAGGCATTTGCCTTTACCTTTTCTATCAACTGGAAATTTTCAACAGCCTTTTTCCTCTTCTTGGAGATGTAATACCTGTAAAGAAAAAAGACCATATATCCCAATACCCCGACATACCACACAGGCCTGACCCATGAAGGCTCAAGCCTCTGGAAGACTATAATCGCCCTGAATGCAATTGCCGAGATAATGCCCAGAGCAAAGAAGCAGTAGATTACAGATGGAGGAAGGGTATGGGGTTTTCTGTTATCCATCAGGATATTCTATAGGATAGACAAGAACTATGCAAGAATTCCGGATATTGTGGTATTGTATGCACGAGATGCATGACCTCGGTTGTTGCAGGATTCAGGAATATTTCTTCAGGTGTGCTAGACTGCACCACCTTTCCACCAGAATAGACTATAAGCCGATCAGCCATGGTTAATGCCTCAATAATGTCATGTGTCACGAGAACTATAGGGATATTGAATTCTCTCCTCACATCCTTCAACAGACCTCTCATTTCAAGCCTGAGCGGGTTATCAAGGGCTGAAAATGGCTCATCCAGCAGTAGAACTTCAGGTTGTCTTATCAGTGCCCTTGCAATAGCAACCCTCTGTTTCTGTCCTCCTGATATCTCGGAGGGAAATCTGTCTTCAAGTCCATCGAGTTTAAATACCTTTATCATCTCCATTACTTTCTTCTTTCTATCCGGTTTTGGCATATCCTTAGCGCCGTAATGAATATTTTCTTCAACCGTCATATGGGGAA
>JBBIPQ010000250.1:0-1159 GCA_037442785.1 Nitrospirota bacterium | reverse complement strand
ATATCCTCAATAAATTTTTCATATTTATATATTTATATACGATTATATGATTCTTTGTCAAGTCTCCGGAGAGACCGATGACACGAGCACGCAAGGAAAACCTTAAATACACATCCAGCATTTATCCTTGGCGGCTTAATTTATTCAACATCCGAAAATGCCACAGAGGATTTTGGTATTATAGTTAGATTGAATAATCCGGAAAGGATTTAACGTTCCTTATAGGGATAGCATCGAGGCATTGTCAGGGATGTGATGTATGCAAATAAAAAGAAGATTAGATCTCAGGATGCAAGTTCTTCAAGTCTTTTAAGTTTTGAGGTCTCTCCGAGAGCAATAAGGACATCGCCAGGCTTTATTGTGGTCCTGAAGGTTGGGTTAAATTTCATCTCTCCTCCAGCCCGCTGAATGGCAACTATTATGATCCCCAGATCCCTTCCTATACCACATTCATCAAGAGTCATCCCGGCTATCCTTGAGCCATCTTTAACAGCTATCTCTTCCATCTGAAGGTCAATATTTCCAGTACGTGTGGCAAATTCAATAAAATCAACAACTGCAGGTTTTATAACTGTATGGGCAATCCTCAGACCACCTATGTGATAGGGTGAGACAACCCTGTTTGCACCCGCCCTTATAAGCTTCTGCTCTGAGCCTTCTTCTCCAGCCCTTGCAACAATAAAGAGATCAGGATTTAATTCCCTGGCGCTAAGGACAACATAGAGGTTTTCCGCATCAGTTGGAAGAACAGAGATAAGTCCCTTAGCCCGCTCGATACCAGCCTCTTTAAGAACCTCGTCACTCGTTGCATCGCCCTGGAGTAACAATATATCCTCCCTTTCGGAGATACCAATCTCAGGGTTCTTCTCTATGATGATGTGTTTAACATGTCGGTTTCTTAACTCGCGACATATTATCTTTCCCATCCTTCCGTAACCGCAAATTATATAATGTCCCTTCATCTCTTTTATCATTTTTTCCAATCTTCTCCTCCCGAAAATTTCTCTAAACTCACCCTCCAGTATAATCTTTGCCCCATTATTCAAGGCATAAAGTACAGTTCCAACACCCCCTATTATAAGAAAGATTGTGAATATCCTTCCATTGTCAGAAAGTTCTCTAACCTCTTTGAAGCCGACAGAGGCAAGGGTTATGATAG
>JBBIPQ010000249.1:0-1169 GCA_037442785.1 Nitrospirota bacterium | reverse complement strand
GGGAGAGGGCAAATTGGGAGACGGTAGAGAAGTATATAAGAAGGCAGGGGAAATCATTAGAAGAACTAAGACAAATAAGGTTGTTTGATTTATGATACCCTGTGGCTTGCCACAGGGTTTTTCATTAAACAGGATGCTACAGCCTCTGCAACTGCCCTTGACTCCTATGGCAATCCAGTTCGTGCTGATTACGGCTATAAATATTTCTGGGCAGACTTTTATACGGATCATTTTGATTTCTATGGTTCGATGGATGGTGAAAACTGGGTTTTCCTGGTTAGTTACTATTACTTTTAGTCTTAGGGGAGATGTCTCTCCCCTTTTTCCTCTTTGCTTATAAAAAGGAGGATAAGGATGAGGATATCTCTTTTTACTATCGGTCTTTTACTCTTGATCCTGGGTGTAGCCTCAGGAGAGACGATTTTTACAGCTCCCTGTAAGCATGGTGGAAGCATTTCGGTTGACTCAAGCGGCTTCTCCTACAATCCATCAACAGGTGCCTTCTCGATCACCTTTCAGGCTGATAATTGTGGAGTTGATGAGCTTATGAGCATCCACGGCAGAACAGCTATATCTGGCACTTATAGCGTACTCTCGGAAACTATGGCTCAGATAGAAGCTAATTCCGAGATAAATGTCATGATAACCGATTCCGGTAAATCACGATCTGTTAACTGTTCTGGAGGGTTGAGTGGAACATATAATTTCTCGGATGAGGTTTTTGACGGTGACATGAACATAACAGTTTGTTCTGGATCAGGACGGGTAGAAGTTGACTTTCTTGATCTGCTGATAGCAGGTCCTATGCACCTGATTCCATAGCCTTATCTCCTCTGGAAGAACTTCATGAAGGCATCCCTTGCCTTGTTCGCCTGTTCAGGGGTGAGGGGTTCTTTGGGTTTATCCCTCTGGACAACAGGCGGAGTTACAGAGGCTGTTGATTTTTGTTCTCCCTGAGCGGATGCTGCAGGTCTCTTTTGGGTTGCGGGGGCTTTCGTAGGAACAGCTGCTCCCCGTCCTGGAGGAGCACTTGCGACTGCCGTTTCCCTCTTTTTTGGTGAATTTGGGTCATTCAGATAGACTGTCATTATCTCCTCACCCCTAACCATAACAACCTTTTCTGGCTCGATCTCTTTCAGGGTGAAACCGCTCAGGGATTGGCCGACCTT
>JBBIPQ010000248.1:0-1211 GCA_037442785.1 Nitrospirota bacterium | reverse complement strand
CGAATCGATGAGATTAACAAAAGGTTTGATGATACCAACAAGCGGATCGATGAACTGAGGGTTGAACTGAAGACCGAGATCATAGCTAATACTGCAAGGATTGATGAGACTAATAAGAGGATTGACGATAATAACATGCGAATCGATGATACTAACAAAAGGATTGATGCCCTGTTTTTAGAGGTATCCGGGATGAGGGGGGATCTAAAGAAGGCAATATCTGATAAGGAGATATTGCATGATGTCATCTTCAGGGTCGAAAGGCTTGAAACAAAGGTGGCTGCGTAAAACCTCAAAGATCAGGAGGTCCTATGATACTTGGTGTAAACATAGACCATGTGGCAACCCTAAGGGAGGCAAGGAAGGGCTCAGAGCCTGATCCAGTCCTTGCTGTGAATCTTGCCATCCTTGGTGGGGCAGACGGCATAACTGTTCATCTTAGGGAGGATAGAAGGCACATAAAGGACAGGGATCTGAGGCTTCTCAGGGAGATAGTGCCTTTGGAGCTGAACCTGGAGATGGCTGCCACAGAGGAGATGATCCGTATAGCCTCTGAGATAAGGCCTGACCTGGTAACCCTTGTGCCTGAGAAGAGACAGGAACTCACAACAGAGGGTGGTCTTGACCTTATGGGCCAGAGACATCACCTGAAAGAAGCAATAAAGAAGATCCATGATTCAGGATTGCCTGTAAGCCTCTTCATCAACCCACATATAATGGATGTGGACATCTCAAAGGAGATTGGTGCTGATATGGTGGAAATCCACACTGGACTCTATGCAAATGCAAAGGGTTTGAAGATAGAAGAGGAACTCCACAGGGTTAAAGAGGCTGTGAAGGTGGGAAACAACCTTGGCCTTTCTGTAAATGCTGGTCACGGCCTTAATTACATCAATGTAAAGGCTATTGCCTCAATTGACGGCATCCGGGGACTATACATAGGCCATAGCATCATATCCAGGGCGGTTTTTACAGGCCTTGAGAGGGCAGTCAGGGAGATGAAGGATTTGATCATTATTTCAGCATCTGATCATACATGCCAGAGAGGATAGACATACCCATCACGGGCATGACCTGTGCTGCCTGTGCCACAGCAGTTGAAAAGACCCTGAAGAATATCGAGGGTGTTGAGGATGTAACAGTAAACCTTGCATCAGAAAAGGCTACGGTCATTGCAGAAAAACCCCTTGATATTAAGGGTATTGAAGAGG
>JBBIPQ010000247.1:0-1233 GCA_037442785.1 Nitrospirota bacterium | reverse complement strand
TAATAAACTCTACATAGACAATTCAAACACATCCAGTCCATTGATATATGGGGAGTTTGATAATAATATAGTCAAGATTAATGGAAACCTCACTGTTACAAAAAGCGATGGGACAACGAATCTCCTCATTGAAGACACAAGCACAACAACAGCCCCAAGGAATCTCCTTGAACTCAAGAATAAGGGAGATGTCTATTTTGTATTCAAGGACACCAGCACAAGCCCTGTAAGCAGCTGGACATTCACCCAGCATGCAAACAACTTTGTCATAGCCAATCAGGCATCAGAAGGTTTAAGGATGGTCTTGAGCAACTCAAACGATGTTCAGATAAGGACAGGGAATACAAACCAGTTGCTATATCTTGCAGGAGCTACAGGCAATCTCTGGATAAAAGGGACATTGACGCAGGGTTCAAGCAGGCAGATGAAGGTAATCTATGGGGATGTTGACACAGAGGAGGTCTTAGAGAGGGTTGCAAGTCTTCCTATAAAAACCTGGAGATACAAGGAGGAGCCCGAGGGGATAATCCATTATGGAGCGATTGCAGAGGACTTTTACAGCACCTTCAGACTCGGTGATACTGAAAAGGGGATAACAACAGCAGATGCAGACGGAGTTGCCCTTGCATCCATTAAGGCATTATACAGTAAAACCCTGAAAATAGAAAAAGAGGTCATCGAAAGGCAGCAGAAGGAGATTGAGGCACTGAAGGCTGAGAATGAGAAATTGAAGAAGAAGATCGACACACTTGAGATTGAATTCCTTAAGAGGATTGCGAGCCTCGAGAGGCAATTGAGGCTTTCAAACTCATTGGCCTCACTTTCAGAATAATACAAATAAGAAATAAGGCTCAGAAAGAGAGAGACCACGTCCTCTCTCTTTCTTGCCAGGCAAAGTTCGACTCAATCTACATGGAATGTCCTTTGTGGTTTTTTAAAACTATCAACCTTATCATACACAACCTCATACACCATATGTTCTCCCTTCTTCAGGGGGGGTCTTAACCTGTAGTCGCCATCCTGATTTTAGCCATAAGTAATTATTGAAATGCTTGACTACATCGGGCCGCTCAATCCTAAACTCCTCACTTTTAGGCACATAAATTGAGCAAGGAGAGTATCTGCTTTTGTTTTTTAGTTAGCTCTGTTTTTAGTTTTTGACCATTGCTTAATTCTATCATCTTTAACTTACTTAACTCTGTAATCAATCCATCAATGCTGTATTTTTTGTTT
>JBBIPQ010000246.1:0-1264 GCA_037442785.1 Nitrospirota bacterium | reverse complement strand
TCCCCGATAACAGAAAGGGAAACGCCATTTGCCCCCATTCCACTTACTGCTGTGTAAAGCGATGTTAACATTATCAAACACCTCCTTTTTCACGATAGACCCTGGTCTATCCTGAGAATTTTGATATTAACCTGTAGAATTCCTTATCTCTCTAACCTGACTGAGCTGTATCTTAGTGCTGTCATCAATTATTAGATAGGTAACATTGTTCTCAAAGGTCATGCCCGTGACCATTCCTGACGAAAGGGTGCTCACCTCAACAGGATTTCCGTTAGGATCAAAGGCCTCTACCTTTATCCTGTACTCTCCTTCAGGGAGTTTGTTGCCCGTGGAATCCATTCCATCCCATTGATAGGACTTGGGACCGTCAGATTGGTTGTTCAACTCTATCTCCCTTACTGCATTGCCAGTAGAGTCGTAAATCGTGATCTTCACCTTTGAAGCGGGAGAGGTCAGTGAATAGCTGATCGTGGCAGAGTCCTTGAGATAGATGAAGCGGGAGAGGTCAGTGAATAGCTGATCGTGGCAGAGTCCTTGAGATAAATGCTGTCTCCCTCATACTTTATCTCCTTGCCTATGAGGTTTGTGGTAAGGGTATTCTGTAATGAGTTCTGGTAAAGGAGCAGATCTTTGAGTTGTGAACCGATATTGAAGAGTTGCTCAAGGGAACTGAACTGGGCAAGTTGAGATGTGAATTCAGTGCTATCCATGGGATTGATGGGATTCTGGTATCTGAGCTGTGTTGTGAATAATCTCAGGAAGTCCTCCTTTCCAAGGGTCTTCAAAGGGGCCTGTGTATTGTTATTCCCTGTTGTCGTTACGTTACCGAGTTCCATTTTTTCACCTCCTTTCAGATAAAGATGTCAATATATCTTGAGGAATAAGATTGGGCTTTCAATTCATGTGGTCCTGATCTATTATCGGATCTATCTCTATCCTCATAGACCATCTCCTTCCCTCTGCCATAATCTCTCACGGATACAGAGAGATTGCCGATGTTCAAACCATCCATGATCAGTGAATTGATGATCTCAGGAATATTCCTTATAATGAGATCCGCTGTTACTGTCTCAGGGGTCTTTATGTAACCATTAATAACACCTCTATCGAGAATGAGTTTTATATCCAGTTCTCCAATCCCTTCAGGCTCCACGGTGGCTTCCAAAGTAAACATGGTTGAGGAATTGTAATCACTACTTTGCTGTAGCTTAATAGATCTAATCAAGGTAAGATCCATAGACTCTTTGTTGTGAATCTGTAATTT
>JBBIPQ010000245.1:0-1292 GCA_037442785.1 Nitrospirota bacterium | reverse complement strand
AGTTCATGCCGATTGGTGCTAAGGACCTCTGGAGTGATACCAGGTATATTCCGACCGATGAGATAAGATCGATAGTGGAGAGGATCGGTCCCCTCAGCCCTGTTAAGGTGAGAAAGACAGGACCTGCCCGATACTTCAGGTTTGATAATGCCCAGGGGGTTATAGGTTTTATAAGCGCCTTAACGCACCATTTCTGCGGAGACTGTAACAGACTGAGGATAACCTCTGACGGTAAGTTGAGACCCTGTCTTTTCTCAGAGACCGAGATTGACCTTAAGCCAGCGCTCAGGGGCCTTTCACTTAAGGAGTCTGATAAGGAGATAGAGAGATTACTGAGGCTTTCCATAGCAATCAAACCCGAGGGTCATAACATAGATAAGAGGTCTGACCTCGATTCATTAAAGGCAATGGCAAGGATAGGAGGTTGAATGGGATTCACCCATCTTGATGAAAAAGGAAAGGCAAAGATGGTGGATGTCTCTGAAAAACCCAGGACTCAGAGGGAGGCTGTTGCAAAAGGTGCCATATATATGAAACCAGAGACCATAAGGATGATCATTGAAAGGGCTATTCCAAAGGGTGATGTAATCACCGTGGCGAGGGTTGCCGGTATAATGGCAGCAAAGAGGACATCAGACCTTATCCCAATGTGCCATCCGTTGAATTTGACCTCGGTAAATGTTGATATATCTATAGAGGAGGAAAAAAATAGACTCACCATCGAGTCCAGGGTCAAAACGGTTGGCCAAACAGGGGTTGAGATGGAGGCCTTAACCGCCGTCTCTGTAACTGCCCTAACAATCTATGATATGTGCAAGGCCGTTGATAAAGAGATGGTCATATCCGATATAATGCTTATGGAAAAACGGGGTGGCAAGAGTGGGGAATTCAGGCGAAAGGGCTACCCCTTGTAAAGAAGGTTCTAACGGGTTAAAAGACCCGTTGAAAGCCATTTCCGAAAAGGGCAATGAGGTTTTTCGCTATCGCTTCAATCTCTTCCTTAGAAGGCGCTGTTGATGTTGCCATATGTCCATAATAGTGAAATAGTCGCTGGTTTGTGAACAACTAAAGTTTTTCCTGAAAGTTCCGAATATAAATATATATGAAAATCACTGCTGTCCAAAACAAAGTGACAGAGGTTATTTTTATGGACATAAGACCTCAAAAACACAAAAGAAAGAGAGGTCTCATGCCCATTTAATATTTATTTTGGACAGATGTGTATGAAAATAATAATTGAACAGCTGTTATCGAGTCTCTGGGACGGTGAACGGGAAGATGGCGATGTTTGT
>JBBIPQ010000244.1:0-1302 GCA_037442785.1 Nitrospirota bacterium | reverse complement strand
ACCTTGGTGCTATGATTCAGGGTGGAATGGGTATAGCAGCGGGTGGTAACATCAATCCACAGGGTGTCTCCATGTTTGAACCTATTGGGGGTTCTGCCCCGAAGTATAAAGGCCAGAATGTCATAAATCCCCTTGCTGCTATATGCGCTGGTGGGATGATGCTTGAGCATCTTGGGGAAGAGGAGGTTGGTGGTATTGTTGAGAGGGCGGTTATGGAGGTCACCTCAAAACACCTGAAGAGCCTTGCAGCGGGCAGAATGGGTTACTCCACCAGTGAGGTTGGAGACCTTGTTGCAGAATATGTGACCAGGCTGTAATAGGGAACCTGAGTGATAGTACTATGTAGAACAGCTTTCTTTAAGGGGTATTTAATTGGACAGCATAATGATAAAAAATAAAAAGGTAAAGGGTAACCTGATTCTGAAAATGTGGATTTGCCCGTCCAAGAGCCTTATTTTATAAGGATGGATTTTGTGATTTTGAACAGCAGTGTTTGGACAGCAATACTCATATTCCTTATTTTATAAGGATGAGTTTTATGAGTTTAGATTATTCTGGACAGCGGTGAAGGGAACCAGTATCTAATAAACTCTTTTGTTATCGACAAAACCGTTTCTGCTTTTTTTCTTGCATTTCCAGCATCTTCCTTATCATATTCCTCATAAGGCAACCAGAGATTATTATCTATTATCCCTGGATACCTGCTAAGGCTGACATCAGGTTCAATCTCTTCAGACAACTCAGCCACTAATGAAAGCTTTTGTCTCCATTCATGGGGGATATCCTGTTCATTTACAACTTCAAGTAGAAACTTACCAACAAAATGGGATTTTTGAAAAATCCCGAAACATATAAGTATTGATTTTATGCACTTCTCTATTGATTGCTGAGCGTGATATACCGATTTGTCAAAGAACCCATTCTCAACAAGTGTATTGCTGATTAAATAATCCCTCTCTCCATCCTTCAGCATAGCCATTGCAAAGTCTTTATTGCTAACCTTTGACAGATATGTAACCTCTCTATGTTTAATCGGGAATTTCCATCCATCCTTTAGTCTTTTTATCTCTTTTCTCTGTATATATTCTCTCGTCTCTTTAATAAGCTTTTGCAGAAGACCATCCTTATCTATCAGGATGATTCCTTCCTCTGCTATATCAAGAAAAAGCGGGTTATGGTTTCTGAAGTTCGAGATTACTTCTTCTGGTGTAAATAAAAGCAGATCAAAGGGCTTAGGGGGTAGGCAACGCTTTATCTGCATTATCTCCTTTCCTCTTCTATGCCGTTTTGGATTAATCCCTT
>JBBIPQ010000243.1:0-1325 GCA_037442785.1 Nitrospirota bacterium | reverse complement strand
CTGACAAGGTACTTCTTTGAAAAGTCCACATAGAGCAATCCTCTCTGTCCCCTGTCCTCAATAGCGACCTCCCAGAGCCCTTTGATCGGGCTCATCTGTATCTTGAGGATCTTTGCATCAGTAGCCTTCAGCTTGCTCAATATAAGCTTCACCTCATTTGTGCTAAGGCTGTGACACTTTTCACAATTTTCCTCACATCCGCTGAAGGCCAGGGCAGAACCACCCCTTTCAGAAAAGACGGAGAAAAGATAAAATGACCCCGAGATAATCAATATCAAAGCTACTGTTAGCCTTTTCAATCGCATATCCTAAGTTAACCTTTTCAGAGATGCTGTGTCAACCGCAATGTCTTGGACTTAAACTGACCTGTTGCATTAAAATACCTTAAGACATGAAAAATATTCTTGATGAAGCATTAAAGTGCGTTCGTTGCGGATCTTGCAAGGCCTATTGCCCAACATACATGGAAGGACTTTCCGAGGCTACCTCTGCAAGGGGAAGGGTAATCCTCGTAAAGAATCTTATGGAGTCACGATTAAAACCTTCGGATCACCTGATAGATTATATTTACAGTTGTCTTCTCTGCGAGGCATGTAAAGGCCGGTGTCCTCTTGATGTAGATATTTCCTCAATTATCATTGAAGGGAGAAGTCTTCTTGCAAAGGCAGACAGAAAAAGAAGACCCTTAAGATGGTTAATAAGATCTTTAAGCAGGCATCCTGATATCAGTTTTAAGATCTCCAGGTTGCTGAGAGGTAATCTGTATCCTTATCTCTACAAAAAGGGGGTAATCCCTTATAAATTAAAGATCCCGGATGCCCCCTTAAGAGGTGATCATCATGTTCTAAAACCTGATAACAAAAGGGGGCGAGTTGCAATATTTGTGGGCTGTAGCACTAATTATATATTTCCCAACATAGGCTTATCCCTAATAAAGGTTTTACTCAGGATAGGCTATGAAGTAGTACTTCCAAAAGGCGAGGTATGCTGTGGCGCTCCTTTCATGGAATTAGGACTAAAAAGCGATGCGGTCAGGATGGCGAAAAAGAATCTATCTATCTTCGGGAAATTGAATGTAGAGGCTGTTCTGACCTTATGCCCCACATGCCTTCTATCGATAAGGTCTCATTATGCCGATTTAGCAGGAGATGTAATCGACAGGGCAATGGATGTCTCGGTTTTTCTTAGAGAAAGATTAAAGGACATCGAGTTAAAGAGACCAAATATAATGACCATCACATATCATGATCCATGCCATCATATTAATTCAATGGGGATATGGAAGGAACCAAGGGAGATACTGAATCGAATGGGTGCAGAAATAA
>JBBIPQ010000242.1:0-1393 GCA_037442785.1 Nitrospirota bacterium | reverse complement strand
CTACCAGAACAATCTCTCCAGGAGAGAGGTATTTTTTAATTTGGTTCTTCTCCAATTTAGTTGATAGAAAATATGGTTAAGTAGTGGACATCGGTATCTTTTCTGGTTAAATCATTTTTCTCATTCAAAATAAAACCAGAGGAGGATAACCGATGCCCAAAATACAGGTTAAGCCATTTTTTAAATTTTATAAAGTAAAGGTTCTGGAGCAATTTGTGGATCTTACTGCAAATAAAGTCATGATAAAGGTAGAACCGGATAAAAGATACTATCCTGTATGTTATAAGTGTGGTAAGAAGATAAAGGAGATTCATTCCTACAATAAGCGAACAGTAAGGGATCTTAATATCTTTAATGCCAAGACATTTATTACTGTTTCCTATAGGACCGTTAGATGTTTCACCTGTGGGGATGTCGTTGAGAAGATAGAGATAATGGATATTTATCAAAGGGTTACCAGGAGATTGGCTCGATATATCCTTGAGCTTTGTAAATTGATGACTATCAAAGAGGTAGCAAGGCATCTTGGGATTGATTGGAAGACGGTAAAAGAGATTCATAAGGGCTATCTGAAAGAGAAGTACAGCGAGAGGGAGATTGGATTTCCCAGGGTGGTGGCCGTAGATGAGATTTCTCTCAAGAGGAGGCATCATTATCTTACAGTGGTCATCAACTGGGAGAGTGGAGAGGTATTGTGGGTGGGAGAGGGTAGAAAATATGAGACTCTTAAGGGATTCTTTGACACTCTTAGCCAGGCTCAGAAAGACTCGATTGAGGCAGTAGCAATTGACATGTGGGATCCTTATATCAAGGCGGTTAAGGAGGGTTGTCCAGGGGCTTCTATTGTCTTTGACCAGTTTCATGTGGTTAAGGCATTTGGGAAGGTGATTGATAAGGTTCGTAATGCTGAGTATCGAAAGGCGAATCGAGAGGGCAAGGAGGTTATAAAGGGAAGTAAATACCTTCTGCTTAAAAATAAGGAGAATCTGCTTAAAGACGAAAGGCATAAGCTTAGATCCCTGCTGAGACTGAATGAGGCTATCACAACAGCTTATATCCTTAAGGATTATCTTAAGAAACTCTGGCAGTATAGGTATGAGAAAAGTGCTAAGAGATTTCTTGAATATTGGTGTCAGATAGCAGAAGCAAGTAAGATAAGGGCTCTCATTAGTTTTGCAAAGACACTTAAGAGATATGCTTATGGGATTATTAATCATTGCAAATATCCAATTCATACGAGTCGAATGGAGGGGATTAACAATAAAATCAAAGTCATTAAACGTAAGGCTTATGGCTTTCATGACATAGAATATTTCTCTTTAATTATTAAAAACGCCTTTGATAGTATCAACTAAATTGGAGAAGAACCAAATTTAATAACTTCAACACCCCT
>JBBIPQ010000241.1:0-1399 GCA_037442785.1 Nitrospirota bacterium | reverse complement strand
ATATACAGTCGGCATCTGCTTTAAAAGGTTTTTAATGTTTGCCCATTCAAGGTCAAAACCGTATATCTTCCTGAAAAGGTGTCTGAATCTGAGATACTCATCAAGCATTTTTGCAGTTTCCTTGCTTATGATGGGTAGCCTCAACCCAGGGATGTTAAGGGTCATCTGGTTTAATAATTCTGTATGCCATCTCATGCCGAAAGGGACTCTTTTATCTATTGTATTCGCTATCATTTCGAAAATCTTCTCTGCCCTTGCATAAAAATCATGTAAGATAGACCCCACTGTTCTTATACTTACATTTGATGCCTCTTTCTGCCCTATTTCTTCCGCCTCAATCAGCAATTTTCTCATGTTTTCTACCCCGTCCTTTACTTCTGCATAAAGAACCTGAAGCGATCTCATAATTCTATACCTTTTTCTAAAGCCATCTTCAATATTTTCTTGTGAGCAATCTCAGCAGGAACTATATCAACATCAAAGCGACCCGAAATCTTCCATGCATCTGCCCCTGCCCTTAAGAGATCTTCGGATTTGATGCCATAGACAAGGAGGTCGATATCGCTCCTTTCATGGAGATAATCGCTTTTAACTACAGAGCCAAATAATATTACCCTTTTTGCGCCATATTTTTCTTTTAGCATGGCTGCAACCTTCCTTGCCCTATCCATCGCGGCAGAACGGAGGGCTGCTACATCTTCTGCCTGCCTTTTCTCTATCTCTTCTTTGCAAATCATTTCATAAGCCCCAGCAACCTTGCTATTAATTCAAGGGAGTTCTGGTTTAAGAGGAGCATGGCTATTATCAGGATGGCAATTATCCTTAGCTCCATTATCTTCATGTCCTTTCTGACAAGGTCGATCTCTTTATGCATCTCCTCCCGTAAAAGGTCTATCTCTTTTCTGAGTTCTGTTTCAACTAATTTCAGGTCATACTTGGTTGCGAGTTCTTTTTTGAGTTCTTCTGAGATTACAATCTTAAGGTTTTCCTTAGATTCTTTAATGGTTTCATCAATGGACTTTTCAAGTGTTTCAACCACAATAGAGGCAGTCTCTTTGCCGAGCTTCTCCTCAAGCTTTTCATAAACCTTAACGGGTATTGTATAGCCCATGAAATTTTTAGTCCTTTCCCTTCTTGCTTCTGTGCTATATTATAAATTATACACCATCGCAAGCTCAATGAGGCTGAAGGCGAAAGAAGGAATGAATTGGTGAATCGTATTATCTTTCATTTAAAATCAAAATAGCCAGAGGGAGGCAAAGGCCTCCCTCTGCACTTTCCATGCCACTGCTGATTATCAGTACATCTTGTCAAATAGATAGGTTATCGTTACAGTCCCTGATGCTGGCCATACAGCTGGGGTAGTCGTGCCATTAGTATCACAATTCTGAACCCTCCC
>JBBIPQ010000240.1:0-1418 GCA_037442785.1 Nitrospirota bacterium | reverse complement strand
GTCTGCCTTTCAGAAAGGCTGTCATGGCTACTGCTCATAAGCTTGTTAGAACTATTTTCGCTATGCTTTCTCATAAATCTTTATTTAGTCCAAAGGAGAATTCTTTATAGTTGACTCCTTTAAGGATAATTTAACATCAGCCTCTGAATGGCTGTGGATCTTCCCGTGTCATCTTCAATCTCTATGACAACGGCTGAGAATATTCCCCCACCCCTCGCTGTCTCGAATTTCCTGGGCATCTGAAGGAGGAACCTCTCTATTATCTGTTCCTTGTCAATGCCTATAACAGAGTCAGAGGGTCCTGTCATCCCCACATCTGTTATATAGGCAGTTCCACCCGGCAGTATCTTCTCATCAGCAGTCTGAACATGGGTGTGGGTGCCTATGACAGCACTGACCTTTCCGTCAACATAGTATCCAAAGGCTATCTTTTCTGATGTTGCCTCAGCATGAAAGTCTATTATTATGATGTTCGTCTCCTTCCTCAACCTCTCTATCTCTGCCATCCCGACCCTGAAGGGACAGTCCATGCTGGACATAAAGACCCTTCCTGAGAGGTTTATTATGCCTATCCTTATTCCTCTCATCGTGATGGCAGTGCTTCCATAACCAGGCACACCAGGGGGATAGTTCAAAGGCCTTATGATCCTTGCCTCCTTACCAATATATGGAATTGATTCCTTTTTGTCCCAGATATGATTTCCGCTTGTCATGACATGAATGCCATAGCTGAATAGCTCTGAGGCTACCTTTTCTGTTATTCCAAAGCCTCCAGCAGCGTTCTCACCATTTGCCAGCACAAGATCTACCTTGTATTTGTTTACGATAAGTGGGAGGAGGGACTTTACAGCAAGCCTCCCTGTCTTTCCAACAATATCACCGATAAAGAGGATCTTCATCTACCTTGCAAACTCCACGAATCTTGACTCCCTGATAACAGTGACCTTTATCTGTCCCGGGTATGTCATCTCAGACTCTATCTTCTTTGATAGTTCCCTCGACAGGAGGGCTGCCATCTCATCGCTCATCTCCTCAGGTTTTACGATGATCCTTACCTCTCTACCTGCCTGAATGGCATAGCATTTCTCAACCCCCTTGAAGGACATGGCGATCTGCTCAAGTTTTTCAAGCCTTTTCAGATAGTGTTCTATGCTTTCCCTCCTGACCCCTGGCCTTGCTGCAGATAAGGCATCTGCCGCAGCAACGATTGCAGCCTCAGGTGTTATGGGGTCTCCGTCACCATGGTGAACAAGGATGGCATTTATAACCTTTGGGTTTTCTCCATATTTCTTTGCAAAGTTAGCCCCTATCTCTTGATGGGAGCCATCCACCTCGTGATCAATCGCCTTGCCAATATCATGGAGAAGTCCTCCCCTCTTGGCAAGCCTTACATCGGCCTTCAGTTCCGCAGCCATTAT
>JBBIPQ010000239.1:0-1453 GCA_037442785.1 Nitrospirota bacterium | reverse complement strand
GATATACCCTGTCCCGAACTATCGTGACCTTCTGGCCGGCAATCTCTTTTATATCCTTACTGTTTATAACCATGGTCTCCTCAATCGGTGCAAGGGGCACTGCATATATATTTCCGGATGTCTTAACCATTAGTGATTGTATGATGGCAAGTGTCAGGGGAAGGGTTATCCTGAAGATACTGCCCATATCCTTCTTTGTATTAACCTCAACATAGCCGTTCAATCTGGATATATTGGTCTTTACAACATCCATGCCCACTCCCCTTCCGCTTAATTCTGTGGCAACTTCCGCGGTTGAAAAGCCCGGAAGAAATATGAGATTTATAGCAGCCTCCTCTGATAGTCGGTTATACTCTTCGATTGTTATCAATCCCTTATCAAGGGCCTTGCTCTTTACCTTTTCCACATCAATACCCCTTCCATCATCTGCAATCTCTATGATTATCTGGTTTCCCTTCTGATAGGCATCGATATTGATCCTTCCCTTTCTGTCCTTATTCTTCCTGATCCTTTCATCAACAGGTTCTATACCGTGATCAATGGCGTTTCTGATTATATGAACCATGGGATCACCTATATGTTCAATCACTGACCTATCGACCTCTGTATCCTCACCAGATATGTTAAGCTCAACCTCCTTACCAATGGCACTTGATATATCCCTTACGAGCCTCGGGAATTTACTGAAGACCTTTTTGAGGGGTTGCATCCTCATCCTCATCACCGCAAGCTGCATATCCGATGTGACGAGGTCAAGAAAAGAGACAGATTCAAGTAGATTTTCTACTGATTCATCCCCTGGGTATCTTGCATCAAGGAATGTTGCTATATTCAAGAGCCTGTTCCTTATGAGGACTATCTCACCTGTGAGATTCATCACCTTATCGACGCGATCCACATCTATCCTTAGGGTCTGGATTTCTTTTCTTTCGGTTATTGACCTGTCAGATTGAGGGACCGTTGAATCAGAGGTGGAAGCAGTGGGCATCTTGAGAGGTTCAAGTCTGTCCCTTGATTCGTTTTGAGGGTGAACCTTTGTCTCAATGGGGGCCTCAACTCCAACCCCTTCAACCATATCCATATTCAGGGCATTTTCAAGTTTCCTTATAAGATCGCTCGTATCCTCTTCCACACCGTCCTTATTCTTTATATGGCCTATCAGAAGCCTTAACATATCAATGCTTTCGAGGATAACGTCTATATACGAAGCCTTTATCATTATCTCTCCATCCCTGAGTTTTTTCAGAATGCTCTCAGCCCTGTGGGCAACATCGACTATTGCCTGAAATCCGAGGAATCCTGCAGCACCCTTCAGTGTATGGACGCTTCTGAAGATGTCATTGAGGAGGTCCCTATCATAACCTTTTGATTCAAGCTCTACAAAAAGAGGGTCTATCCTGTCGAGGGCCTCTTCAGCCTCTGTGATAAATTCTCCTATTATCTCTTCCATCTC
>JBBIPQ010000238.1:0-1455 GCA_037442785.1 Nitrospirota bacterium | reverse complement strand
AAGTTCTGAATTATAATCTGTGGTTACAATTTTAAAATGTCACACATAATTACTATTTTAAGATGTCACATGTTTAATATACTTGTCCTTAAGAAGATTCTTCTTAAGGAGGTAAGGAATGGAAAGATATTCTGTTACGGAGGAAGATATGAAAAGGTATCACATCTTAGAGAAGGTAAAGGACGGATCAATCACCCTTAAAGAGGCATCAGAACTTCTTGGTCTAAGTTACAGGCAGGCTCTCCGCCTAAAGAAAAGGTTTCTCCTTCATGGCATAGAAGGCATTATAAGAAGAGCTCCCCTTAAGTCCCCAAATGAAAAGGTAAAAGAACATATCAAACAAACAATACTGGATTTAAGAAAAAATCTCTATCACGACTTCAACATCTTGCATTTCAAAGAAAAGCTCTCCGAGATGCACAAAATTAATCTAAGCTATGAGGCCATAAGAAAATTACTCATTAAAGAGGGCTTGCATACCCCTAAGACAAAGAAAAAGGTATACCGTAGAAGAAGGAGAATGCCAGATGCAGGACTTTTAGTACAGATGGATTCATCCCTTCATAGATGGATAAAGGATATAGAGAAATCCTGGTGGCTTGTCACTATGATTGATGACGGAGATGGGTTTGTATATGCAGAGTTTCATCCCCATGAGACCACAATGGCTAATATGAAGGTCATAAAGGAGTTTATCCTTCAAAGAGGACGCTTTATGGCACTTTATACCGATAAAGCCTCCCATTTCAAAACCACCAGGCATGGAGGGCTTCACTACGATGTCTCCTTAGAGCATGAAGATACACAAATCCAGAGGGCTTTATCTGAATTGGGTATTAAGCTCATAAATGCAAATTCTCCACAGGCTAAAGGAAGAATCGAAAGGCTCTTCAGATTCTTCCAGGATAGACTCATAAAAGAGATGAGGCTAAGAGGAATAAAAGACTATGAAGAGGCAAACAGATTCCTTAAAGGAGAATTCCTTCCATGGTATAACCAGAGATATACCCTACCCATAAATAGTGCCTATAAAGAGATACCAAAAAATTGTAATCTTGAGCTCATATTTTCCTTAAAACATCAAAGGAAGGTTCAAAAAGACAATACCATAAGTTATAAAGGAAAAATCTATCAGTTGTTACCCCCAAATGGTACAAAAACTTATGCCCTAAGATGGATAGATGTATGTGAGACATTAAACGGAGAGATAAAGCTACTATATGAGCACAAATTAACTCCTTATGTAGTCATTGATAAAAAACCATACAGAGAATCTAAAGAGGAGGAGATATTAAGTATGAGGGAGGCTATGCCATTAAAAATCAAGAAAAGATACTCTCCACCTCCAGATCATCCATGGAGGAAGGGATGAAAATCAAGCAATGTGACATTTCAAAGTAGTAATAAAGTGTGACTTGACTTTAGAAATGACATCCCAATTAAAGGAGTAAGCTT
>JBBIPQ010000237.1:0-1489 GCA_037442785.1 Nitrospirota bacterium | reverse complement strand
AAGAATCTTTGGGGTACTCGGTAAGGGTTGAGCTTGGAGAAAGGAGTTATGATATAGTCATTGGAAAGGGAAACCTCGCAGGCCTTGGAGAGAGGCTAAGCGAGTTTGGCTTCAGTAGAAGGATCGCTGTTATCAGTAATCCCACGGTCTTCAGTATTTATGGAAGGTCTGTTATTGATCCTTTAAAAGGGTATGGGTTTGAATGCCTTGAGATACTGATTCCTGATGGCGAGGAGTATAAGGATTATCTCTGGAGCTATTACATCCTCACTGAATTGTTAAAAAACAGGCTTGACAGGAGGTCCTGTTTAATTGCCCTTGGAGGCGGTGTAATAGGCGATATCACGGGTTTTGTTGCCTCCATCTACATGAGGGGGATCAGTTTTGTTCAGGTTCCAACAACCCTTCTTGCTCAGGTGGATAGTTCTGTTGGAGGCAAGACAGGGGTAAACCATTATCTTGGCAAGAATATGATCGGCACATTCTTTCAACCCCGAATCGTCTGGATAGACACAGATACCTTGAAGACCCTTCCAGAAAGGGAATTCCTTGGTGGACTCTCCGAGGTTATAAAATACGGTGTGATCTGGGATGAGAACCTTTTCAAATTTCTAAGAGATAATAGAGAATCTATCACTGCCCTTGACCATTCGGCCATGACACATATCATAAAGCGGTCCTGTGAGATCAAGGCAGAGGTTGTATCAAGAGATGAGAGGGAGGCTGGATTGAGGGCCATACTGAACTTCGGGCACACCATAGGTCATGCAATAGAGACATTAACTGGTTACAGGAGGTATATCCATGGTGAGGCGGTTTCCATAGGGATGAGGGCAGAGGCACGGCTTTCCATGACTCTCGGAATAGCAGAAAAAGGGGTTGATGATGAGATAAGATCGATCCTCAGTTCTTACAGGCTTCCTGTTAATCTGCCTGATGGCATAAATGAAGATGAGATCATCAATTCAATGCAGATTGATAAAAAGGCCATATCAGGGAAGCTGAGATTTATCCTCCCTGAAAGGATTGGAAAGGTCAGGATACAAGAGGTAACCGATTCAAATAGTATAACCGAGGCGATCAGGTTTTGTAGATGATCAGGGAGATAAATGAAATAACTGAGATGGCCTTTAATAAAAAGGGTATATTAGAAAGGGAGGCCCTTTTTATCACAGGGATCAGTAATGAGATGATCCCCCTTATCTTTTATTATGCAAATCTCCTTAGGGAGTCCTTCAGGGGAAAGGGAATCGAATTGTGCGCCATAGTGAATGCAAAGTCAGGCCTCTGCACAGAGGACTGTGCCTATTGTTCCCAATCAGCCATAAGCAGGGCAGATATTCCTGTCTACCCCCTTTTGGATACTGAAGAGATAATGAAGAAGGCTAAAGAGGCAAGGTCTTATGGAGTCAGAAGGTTCTGCATAGTGACGAGCGGAAGGAGACCGAATAGGAAAGAGATATTATCAATAGCAAAGACAGTGGAACAG
>JBBIPQ010000236.1:0-1499 GCA_037442785.1 Nitrospirota bacterium | reverse complement strand
AATTATGATCCAGATGTCTCCAATCTTATGTATTGAGAGGTTTTAGAGAGGTGTTAGTTGAAGATCAAGGTCAAGGCTGAAGATTTTATAGTAAATGAAAAAGTAGATATAGTTTATGCTGATAGCGGTGAGTTTTACCTTTACAGTTTAACCAAGAAAGGATTCAACACTTTAGACCTTCTAATAAGATTGTCGAGGAGGTTTGGTATTCCCTTATATGATATTTCCTATGGAGGAAAGAAGGATCGTTATGCATTGACAACACAGCATATAACTATAAAGGGGAAAAGGATTCCCGATATCAAAGAAAGGAATTACACCATCTCCTATCTTGGTAAGATCTCAAGGCCCATGGGTCCTGACCTTATAAAGGGTAACGAGTTTATTGTTAATGTCAGGGATTTGAATAAAGGGGAGGCTCAGAAGGCTATGGGAGAGATCGAGATGGTGAGTAATTACGGGCTGCCAAATTATTTTGATGATCAGAGATTTGGCAGTTATTCACCAGAACAGGGTTTTATAGCAGAAAAGATATTAAAGAAACATTACAATGGTGCTGTAAAGATATATCTTACCGCTGTCTATCCCGGGGATAAAAAGGCTGAGAAGGAAAGGAAGAGATTCTTCTTTCAGAACTGGGGTAACTGGGAGGAATGTCTCAGTATGGCAAAGACCGACTTTGAGAGAAGGGCATTCAAGATCCTTGTTAAGAAAGAGCAGACCCCTTTTTTGAGGATCTTAGATATGATACCAGGTGAAGAACTCTCACTCTTCTTTTCAGCCTATCAGTCATATCTCTGGAACAGGATTGCCGAAGGTATTGTTAGTATTTATGGAGGGGAGGTAATAAGTTACAGGGGCAATTACTGGCCTTATATATTCTGGAAAAGACCCTTTGAGTTCGATTATTTGAGAAATCTGATAATCCCCACACCCTCTGGAAGGGCTGTTATGCCTGATGAACTTACAGAAAGGCTTTATAGTGAAATCCTTTCAGAGCAGGATCTTAAAAAATCTTCTTTCAATCTCAAGAAGATAAGGAGGGCCTTTTTTAAGTCCTTCCCGAGGCCCCTTGTGGTGATACCGGTAATAAAAGGTGTAGAAGTAGATAGGGATGAGATCTATGCGGATAAAAAAATATTACGTCTTCACTTTGAACTACCAAGGGGAAGTTATGGAACAATGCTGCTTAAAAGGGTTATGGCTGATCAGTGAACAGGTCCAAGGGAAAGTATCCTTTCTACTTCTTCCTTTATTATGGCCCTTGGTATTCCACCGTGGATCCTGGGTACTCCATTAATGAGGACAACAGGCGGGGTTATAGCTCCCTGCCTCATCAGTTCCATTATCTCAGGAAACTCCCTCTCATCCATAAAGATGTCTATATATTCTACAGAGACGATGGTGGGATAATAGTAATTCATCTCCTTTTTTAGTTCATCCGCAAGGATCCTGTTTCTAACAGGCTCCTCGAACTCCTCTGCATTGAGTAACACCTC
>JBBIPQ010000235.1:0-1510 GCA_037442785.1 Nitrospirota bacterium | reverse complement strand
GCATCTACCACGAGGAGCACTGGCAGTCCGAGTATCGAGGCTAATTTTTGGGTGTTATGGTCTCCGTCATACATGCCCATAACACCTTCCACTATGGATATGTCTGCATCCTGAGAATGCCTGTAAAAACAGGCCTTCACAAAATCCTCACCACACATCCAGAGGTCAAGATTCCTTGAATACCTCCCTGCCACAAGCCTGTGGAGCCCTGAATCAATAAAATCAGGGCCTGTCTTAAAAGGCTGTACCACGAACCCCTTTTTTCTCATGGCAGCGATGAGACCAATAGTCACGGTTGTCTTCCCACAACCACTGTGGGTGCCTGCTATCACAACTCCCTTCATCCCTGGTCCTCTATATACTGAGCTATCCCATCAAAAAGCCTTTCCATATCCGCCGGGCTTTTAACAGCAATCCTGAACCATCCTCTCCCGTCTGCTCTTCCGATCTCTTTAAAATTAGAACAATCCCTGATCAAGATCCCTTTCTTTTTAAGGAAATGAAGAAGGGATGTCCCCGCCTTTAGATTAAATAAATAAAAATTTGCAGCAGCCGGGATATACCTGATGCGGTGTCTTTCAAAAAGCCCCTCAAGATGGGTCTTCCACTGAGATATGGTTCTTAGTGTCTCGGTCTTAAATTCTGTATCTTTAAGGCATGCAACACCAGCTATCTGGGCAAGGGTATTCACTGTCCAGGGCTCTTTATGCTCCATAAACCTCTCACAGAGAGCCGGGCTCATTACTCCGTATCCGAGCCTTAGACCAGCAAGACCATAGAATTTTGTCATTGACCTGAGCACTATTAGATATGGATTATTCTTGACCTCCTTAATCACAGACTCTCCAGGCACAAAATCTATGAACGCCTCATCAACTACAAGATAACATTGGAGTCTTTTTGCAGCCTCTGCAATCTTCAACATATCCTCTTTTTTTATCAGTCTTCCGGTTGGGTTATTCGGGTTACAGAGAAATATCATATGGGCAGGGCTCAACCTGGATTTGATAAAACTGATAAATTCCTCACAGGGTATATCAAAATTGTCCTCCCCTTTCAGATAAAAATATTCAATTTCCTCAATACCCTCTGACCTGGCAGCCCTCTCGTATTCTGAAAATGTGGGCGTAGGAATTAGAACCCTTTTGGGTTTCAATGTCCTTACAGTAAGGTATATAAGCTCTGTGCTGCCATTTCCACATAAGATGCAATCGGGGTCTATGCCAAAATGTCTAGCAACTGTTTGTGTGAAGTTTCTTGAATCTGTGTCAGGATAATTGCATAGGTATTTAATATTGTCTTTGATCTCCCTTATTGCAATTTCCGGTATGCCAAGGGGGTTTATGGATGCGCTGAAATCGATGACATCATCTATCTCGAAGTTTTCTTCTTCAATAAATCTGTAGATATTTCCACCATGCAGTTCTAAATTTCTTGCCTGCTTCATTGAACAGTCCTTATATATAGAATGGCTGCTGTAATGCCCATCCCAATTAGCGATGATACTTTG
>JBBIPQ010000234.1:0-1510 GCA_037442785.1 Nitrospirota bacterium | reverse complement strand
CCTCTTATCTAATAATGCCTTCCTATATTTCACAGGAAAAACTATGTGATAATGTATCTGCCATGCACAATGATAGCCTTTCCTAACAGTGCTATTTTTCTCCTTACCCACATAGCAACACTACTATGTTCGGTAACCCTGTGGCAAGCCACAGGGAATTCTCAAGTTAAAATAGCTCCCTCGCTTTATTTTGGATAGCAGTGTTCGTTACCAAGAATTGAGCATTCTCCCCCGTTCAGTTAAAATATCTTGTGCATGGCTACTCTGGAAAATCGGTCAGGGTTGATCTGACAGCTAAAGAGGTGGTCGTCTTTGACACGCCTAAAGACCTCTGTATGGAATTTATTGGAGGAAGAGGTATCGGCGTGAAATTGATCTCTGACAGGATTACCAATAACTATGACTCCCCTAATATGCCCCTTATCCTTGCAACTGGCCCCCTCGTCGGGACTTCTGCACCCACCTCAGGAAGGATGTCTGTGGTGTCCCGCTCCCCCTTAACAGGCACTGTCTTTGACTGCTCTGTGGGAGGAAGGTTTGGCACAGAGCTAAAAAAGGCAGGGTTTGATTATATCGAGATAACAGGGATATCCAAAAGATGGGTTGCCCTGAACATAGACAACAACAATATCACTATTGAGGACGCCCAGGAGTTATGTGGGAAAAATATTGATGAGATTGTCCGCATCTCTGCGGGAAGGGGTTCCTTTGCCGCAATCGGAAGGTCAGGAGAGAAACAGGTCAGGTTTTCTTCAATAGTCTTTGATGGACATTATCTTGCCGGAAGGGGAGGACTTGGCGCTGTAATGGGAGCAAAGAGGCTTAAATTGATCAGGGTCAAAGGAGATGGAAGGATAAGGGTTGCTGATTCAGAAGGGCTGAAAGAGGCACGAGAGGAGATAATGAGGTTGCTCAGGGCCTCTCAGGCCATATTTGGAGAGTTTGGACTGTCCGAGTTCGGCACAGCCGCCCTCGTAGACCTGATCCATGCAAGAAGGATGGAGCCAACAGAAAACTTCAGAAAGACATTCTTTCACAGCTCTTCCAGTTATTCAGGTTATTCAATAAGGACAAAGTACATGACAAAAAAGACTGGCTGTGCTGGATGTCCGATACTCTGTAAAAAGATAGGGTCCCATAAGGAAAAGATCCCTGAGTTTGAGACTGTCTCACACTTTGGTGCCCTTAACGGATGTGATGACCTTGCGAGGATCATCGAGGCGAATAAGATATGTGACGAATATGGCCTTGACACAATCAGTGCTGCCTCAACCATTGCCTGTTACTCTGAAATTAGTGGCAAAAAAATCAGTCCTGAAGAGATGATTACTATCCTTAAAGAGATAGCGGAGCGATCGTCCAGCCTCGGTGATGCCCTCGCAGAGGGATCAAAGAGATATGCCCAGGCAGTTGGGCATCCTGAACTGAGCATGACTGTAAAAGGATTGGAACTTCCAGCCTACGATCCAAGAGGTGCCTATGGGATGGCCCTTGCCTATGCAACATCCAA
>JBBIPQ010000233.1:0-1531 GCA_037442785.1 Nitrospirota bacterium | reverse complement strand
TGACAAAGATCTCCATCTTTGAAGGTCTGACAAGATTTTTCTTTAGCAGAGACTCATAGTCCCTGATCTCCTCCTCTGTTTTTGGATGATAAGCCCTGTAAACGATCTTCTTTCCGTCAGGACTGAAAAAGGCCCCTCCATCATAACCCCTTTCAAAGGTCAATCTCTTCAGGTTTCTTCCATCGGTATCCATAACATAAATATCAAGATCACCCTCCCTCAGAGAAGTGAATATGATCTTAGTTCCATCAGGAGATACTGTTGCTTCTGCATCGTAATAAGGATTATCTGTGAGCTGCTTGAGACCAGTGCCATCCTCATTGGCAATAAAGATATCGTAGGGATGAAGGGACCAGACATAGCCCTGACTGTAATCAGGCCTGGAAGGACAATCTTCCATGATATGGTGTGTTGAGGAGTAGATTATTCTGTTTCCAGCCCTTTGAAGAAAATATGCACAGGTCGTGATACCCTTCCCGGTGCTTACCATCTTCACATTGCCTCCATCAATATCCATGGTGTATATCTGGTCACATCTTCTTCCATCCCTGGTTGACTGGAATATTAATTTCTTCCCATCAAATGAGAAATAGGCTTCAGCATTTTCTCCTCCGAAGGTAAGCTGCTTAAGATTTGAGAAATGAACCTCCCTCTGATCTTTTAAATTTTCATCAGAGGTCATGGCCATAACCAGGAAAATAAGAGACAATAACAGTACTCGCTTCATGAATATATTATACACAGAGGATGACAAAATAAGAGGCTTTATGGAAGTCTTGCACAGGCAGTTATGTAAATCCAGGCTTGCGAAAGTGCGACAGTCCTTTATTATGCTACCCTCTCACCTACCTACTACCCTTTCTTCCTTTTTTGGGATAGCAGCGATACCTCCTCAAAATTCAATATATCCATATACTCCCATTCCCTCCAGGCAAGGACATATATCCTCTTCTTGCTTGCCTGTCTGATGACATTCTCAGGAAAGGTTATGCTGCCAAAGATGACTACCAATTCCTTGCCCTTATGCTCTGGAAAAAACTCAAAAAACCTCTCACTCTTTTCTTTAATCTCCTTTATGTCATCAAGTCTCGGAGTAGAGCGAGCCTCCACCATAAAGACCCTATCATCACAGACTGCTATTGCATCTATCTCGTAATCTTCCCCGTTTCTCCGTCTGAACATCCTCTGACCTTCCATTGATACTTCACAATTGAAATACTTGCTGAGAACTGGCCTTAAGGCTGGTGCGATTAGGTCTTCAACTATAGTCCCCATCTTCTTTGCAAGGTTGCTCCACTCCCTATTCTTCCTCTTGCTTTCCTCTTTCATCTCCTCGATGTTTCTGTCCATCTTATCCCTGAAGACCCTCACTTCTTCTTTGAATTCCCTCATCTCCTCCTTGAATTCCTTCATTTCTTTCTCTAACTTCTCAATCTGAATATCTACCTTCTCTACCTGAGCTTCTAATCTTCTTAAGGTAACATCATGGTGAACAATAAACTGTCCGAGTAAGCTTTCAAGGGAGTCAACC
>JBBIPQ010000232.1:0-1553 GCA_037442785.1 Nitrospirota bacterium | reverse complement strand
CAAGACGGTCTGCCTTTCAGAAAGGCTGTCATGGCTACTGCTCATAAGCTTGTTAGAACTATTTTCGCTATGCTTTCTCATAAATCTTTATTTAGTCCAAAGGAGAATTCTTTATAGTTGACTCCTTTCGATTTAATTATATCAGTTACAATATAAAAGTCAAGAAATTTTTTCTCTTTGGCTGGCAAACGGCGGGACAGGGATGTCCCGCCGGATGGATAGTTTAGCTCTAATTCTTTGGTAAAAAGGGCTCGAGGTTTAATTCAACACCCGCGTCCTTCATCGCCTTTTCAACGAATTCATCAACCCTTGCCTTTCTAAAATCATTAAATACCTTCTCTTTCACCTTATCCTTAACCTTTTCATAAGGCTGAAGGATTGATTCCTTCTTTTCCTCCACCTTGATTATATGGAATCCAAAAGGGGTCTCTACAATATCACTCACCTCCCCTGGCTTCATAGAGAAGGCGGCATTTTCGAATTCCGGCACCATCCTGCCCTTAGGAAAGAAGCCAAGGTCACCCCCTTTGTTCTTTGAGCCAGGGTCATCAGAAAACTCTGTAGCAAGCTTTGCAAAGTCCTCCCCGGCCTTAATCTTCTTCAGAATATCCCCTATCTTATCCCGCGCCTTTTTCTTATCCTCCTCCGGGGCATCCTTGCCAACCCTAACGAGTATATGCCTCGCCCTCACCATCTCAGGTGTCCTGAATTCATCCTGATGTGCCTTATAATAAATGGACATGTCCTCTTCTGTGACATTAATCTTTCCCACAATCTCCTTCTTGAGATACTCGGAGGCTATCAGGTCATTTGACAAAAGTTCTATCTGTTCCTTTATATCAGGCCTTTTATCAAAGCCATTATCCCTGGCTATCTTTGATATTACCATTCCCTGAACTATCCTCTGAAGGATTGTTGCCTTAAAATGGGGTTGCTGCTCGAGTATCTTCTGTTTTTCAGGATCATAATAACTGATCATCCTTTTCAGATCTGACATCGTTATCTTCTTATCCCCTATCTTTGCCAGCACAACATTATCTTTAGATTGTGGGACCGCCTCCTCTGCTGTTGCCATAATAGATAGTAAGATAAAAGATACTACAAGAGAGAAAAGGGACACAAAAAACCTCTTCATAACTTAACCTCCTGAGATATTTTATTTGCTTAAAAGTCGTAAGAGAAATAGACCTTTACATTCTTTTCCCTGGCATACCTCATGACCTGTGGTGAGGTATGGTATGTCACAAGAACCCTTACCTGGTCCTCGGGTACATATCTTTTAAGCTCGTTTGCCCTCTTTATAAAATCATCTATATCCCTCTTTTTGAGCTGGGTCTTCGCCTCTCCAATGATTACATATTCCTTGCCATCAGACCTGCCCTTGCCCCAGATGTTAACCTCTATATACCTATCCTTTCCTATCTCGATAAAATCCCTCTTGAGCCTTCCTATTACCTCAATGCCAATATCCTGTCTGAGAAGGCCTGGCAATGCCTTGTAGGATTCATCCTCCAGTCTATAACCAACTGTATGGGATAGCCCGCCAACCTCTT
>JBBIPQ010000231.1:0-1561 GCA_037442785.1 Nitrospirota bacterium | reverse complement strand
TAAATGATGTATTTGAAGATGCCCTTAATGCCCTCAGGGCAATAATAATAGCAGAAGGCAAAAGGGTTAACAGGATAGATGATGCCTGGATAGAAAAGACATTTAATTTAATATAAAGTAAGGAGGTAAAGAATGGATATAATCTCTCTACCAGTTGAATTTGACGATAAAAAGATAGATGGTAGATTCAGGCTTGTAACTATTGCTGCACAAAGGGCGAGGGAACTATCCCTTGGAGCAAAACCAAAGATACAGACCAGGGGAAAGAAGGTCACCACTATAGCCATTGAGGAAGCTATAAGTGGCAAGCTGGAGTTTCTTGTGGGAGAAGAGGCAAGAAAGTCCCAGGAAGAGGCCAAGAAATTCGATTATAGGAAACTCCTTGAGGAGAGAAGAAGAGAGGGAGGCCCTGAGGACCTGACAGAACTTGAGAAGGATCTGAAGATATATCTTCACGAAAAAGAGACAGAAGAAAAGGCTGAGATCGAAAGGCTCTTCTCTGAAGGTGCTGAAGAATAGAAGGATAATCCTTGGTGTCACCGGGAGCATAGCTGCCTACAAGGCAATTGAACTGACGAGGAGACTTACCGAGGCCGGGGCTATAGTAGATATTATAATCACGGATGCTGCAAAAAGGTTTGTTTCCCCTTTATCATTTAGCTCGATCACAGCAGGAACTGTATTTACGGACCTCTTTGAACATCCTTTATCACATATAAGATTGGCAGAAGATGCTGCAGTAATGGTTGTTGCTCCTGCTACAGCAAATATCATTGGCAAGATGGCTAATGGCATTGCCGATGATATGCTCAGTACCGTATATATGGCCTTCAAGGGAAATACCATAATAGCCCCAGCAATGAACTGGAGGATGTATGAGAACCCTGTTCTTAAGAAAAACCTTGAGACCCTCCGATCCTATGGTGTGATTCAGGTTGGGCCTAAGAAGGGTGCCCTTGCCTGTGGGGAGGCCAATATAGGTAGAATGGCTGAGGTTAATGATATTATTGAGGAGATAGAGATCGCCCTGAGTGAGAAGGATTTTCTGAAGAAAAAGGTTATTGTTACAGCAGGTCCAACAAGGGAATATATTGACCCTATCAGGTTTATTTCTAACAGGTCATCAGGGAAGATGGGTTATGCCCTTGCAAGGCTCGCAGCACGGAGGGGTGCTGAGGTGATCCTGATAAGCGGACCATCATACCTCGATCCTCCGCAAAGGGTCTCTTTTATACCTGTTGAGACCGCCTCTGAGATGAGGGATGCGGTGATGTCTAACCTTGAGGGATCGGATGTACTTATCATGTCTGCTGCTGTGGCGGATTTTTCTCCTAAGGATAAGAGCGATGTAAAGATAGAGAGTCGAGAAGGCTTAACCCTGAGGCTTCAAAGGACACCTGATATCCTTCAGGAGGTGAGACGCTCTGACAAAAGGCCCTTTGTTGTTGGTTTCTCAGCCGAGACAGGTAAGAATCTCGAAAGGGCGAGGAAGAAACTCATGGATAAGGGTGCGGATATGATGGTTTTTAATGATGTTACTGAGTCAGGAGCAGGGTTTGAT
>JBBIPQ010000230.1:0-1564 GCA_037442785.1 Nitrospirota bacterium | reverse complement strand
AAAAGATGGGCTGGAAGGTGGCATATCATGCAAGAAAAAGGGGTATAATTATAAGACCCCTTGGCAATGTCATTGTTATAATGCCACCCCTTTCAATTAGCCCTGAAAACTTAGAACAACTCATGAGTGTAATTAAGGAATCAATCGAGGCAGTCACCTAAATCACTTAGGGACTCTGGAAAATATACCTTCTGTTCTGTATAGCCTGTTTTTATGTTCCTTCGCGATATCCTCTACCGTTCTTTCATCCAGCACAAAGGGAGTGAGTAAGATCACAAGTTCGGTCTTTTTCTTATCCTGGGCAGTATTAGAGAAGAGATTTCCTATTACAGGGATGTTACCAAGCACGGGAAGGCTTCGACGTGATTCCATAACCTTATCAACTATCAGACCAGCTATTACTATTGTCTGACCATTCTTCACCGTTATCATGGTATCAATCTCTCTCATGTCAATAACAGGCTTACTGCTGTTCTTATCTGGAGAAAGGGATGTCTTAGTTACCTCTGATATGCTCGGGTGAATCTGCATAGTTATAAGTCCATCATCACTTATATAAGGAGTAACGTCAAGGAATATTCCAACCTCATCAATCTGAGGGGTAGTATAATTCACAAGGACCTTACCCTCAGCATTAAATATCGTATTTGATATCCACGAGACCTCCCGTGTCGTTAGTTTTATAACAGCCTTCTGATTATTCATAGTTGATATCTTAGGACTGGATAGAATATTAGTCTGCCCCTGTCTTTTCATAGCATCAATGATCGCCTCAAAATGCCTATCTGCTCTTGTTATAACATACTTACCATGAAAGTCGCCCGAAGGCACACCTGATAAAAGGGACTGGGATAGATCGATCTGTCCCTTACCAGTCTCATATCCAAGGATCAAATTCCAGTTAAGGCCAAGGGAGTAACTGTCATCAAGGGACACCTCAATAATATGAGCTTGAATCATGACCTGCCGTTTAACTGCCCTCTCAATGTCGGTTAAAAAAGACCTTACCCTTTCCATATTTTCAGGATAGTCCGTTACAAAGATAACACCAGCCATCTCATTAACAATAAGTTTTCTTCCAACCTTATCTCCCCTGCTAAAACCATGATCATCCTTCTTTCCAGAGCTTTCTCCAAATATTATGACCTCGAGACCCCTTATAACCTCGCTCCAGAAGTCAGATGTGCCCGAGGTCGTAACATTAACATTCCCTGACTGCTGCAAGGATGTCGTCCCCTGTGTGGTAGCAGTCGCCCCTGTAGAGACACTGAGACTTATACCAGGCTGGGTAGTTACACCACCGCCACCAGATGCGGTTATGGATGCATTCGTTGTGCTCGTTGATGTCCTTTTGTCTTTAATATAATTCAGATAGAAGGTTCGGCTTATTAACTGTGGTTTTCCAACCCTGATCACTCTATTGTCAACATAGGCTGTATAACCGAGTGGTTTTAATATGGCATACAGGATCTCACCGATGGGCCTGTCCTTTATATCTATTGTTACCTTTCCCTCCACATCCCTATCAGCCACTGTAGGCATGCTACTTTCCTTTGAAAGAAGT
>JBBIPQ010000229.1:0-1566 GCA_037442785.1 Nitrospirota bacterium | reverse complement strand
GAAGACCGTGGGATTACTGATAACAGCGATCCTTTTACTGAAGCCAAACTCGCTTAGCCTCTCTCCAAGGCCTGCGAGGTTTCCCCTTCCAATGACTATATCATAACTCCTCTCTCCAAGCTCAACCCTTACCGAGTACCCCAAAGATTCTTGCCTTTGATGAGGTATCATCAAATCCTTTTGACTTGCTGGAAACCCTGAAGGAGTGTCCATTTTATCCCCAATCATATCCTGTCTCCTATTTGTTTCATTATCTCCTCAACAACCTCAACAGGGTTTTTACCTTCTGTGTCAACCATTATATCAGCCTTCTCATAATAGGGCATTCTGAATTCAAGGAGTTCCCTTATCCTTTTGAGGGGGTCTTCTACCTGAAGGAGAGGTCTTGAACTGTCATTGCTCGTCCTTTTCAGGATTGTCTCAGGAGAGGCAGTAAGGCAGATGATCACACCTTTTCTCCTCAGATTCTCCATATTCTCCTCTCTCAGCACTGCTCCTCCACCTGTTGATATAACCACCCTGTCTTTCTCAGATAATCTTTTAATGACATCAGACTCTATATCCCTGAAATGGGCCTCGCCAAACCTTTGGAATATCTCTGTTATTGACATATTCTGCTCCTGCTCGATGATAGAGTCAGCATCCAGGAAGGTATAGCCAAGCCTGCGAGCAAGTATCCTGCCCACCTCTGTCTTGCCAGTTCCCATAAAACCTGTTAGGACTATATTCCTCATCTTGTCACCCTTTATTCTTTTTATTATGATAACACATGCCTGTCTAAGATACATGTTAAAACAATATTTTTCTTGCATTCTTGAGGGGATTTCGATAAATTTTATTCATCAAAAAAGGGAGATCATCCCTGCCTGTGCCTTGGCAGACAGGTTAGCTTGTAGCCGATAAGTCTAATGGCTAATGGCTAAAAGCCAGGGAGGTATAAATGGAGTGGGAGAAGATAGCAGAAAAGATAAGGGACCTGGTACTTGGGGAGGTAAAGGAAGAGTTCAGGGATTTTAAGGCCTCTGTAACAGGGGAGCTTTCTGGATTCAGGCTTGCCATAGAATCTATAAATGCAAGGATGGGCACAATAGAATCCCGTCAATCCAGTATGGAAAATGAACTGAGGGACCTTAGGCGGTCAATGGATGAGACCAACAAGAGGATTGATGAGACCAACAAGAGGATAGATGACTTAAGGGTTGAACTGAAGACCGAGATCATGGCAAACACTGCAAGGATTAATGAGACAAACAAAAGGATAGATGAGACAAACAGGAGGATAGATTCATTATTTTTAGAGATATCTGCTATCAGGGGGGATTTAAAGAAGGCCATATCTGACAAGGAGATATTGCATGATATTATCTTCAGGGTAGAAAGGCTGGAGACAAAGATAGCTGCTTAGCTGACTTAGTGCGGAAGAGCGGAAGTTACATTAAGGAAGCAATACTTTTCCTTATATATCATCCGTTCTTCCGCACTATATATCTTCCGATTAGGAAATTTAACGACACGTCTTTCCTCACAGGGTTTTATCTGTTTGTAAGGTACAGGGACGGGGGTATT
>JBBIPQ010000228.1:0-1583 GCA_037442785.1 Nitrospirota bacterium | reverse complement strand
AAGGTATCAACAGGATCGTTTTCACAATAGGTCAATCCTGTATAATCGGTTCGTTTTGCCTTCTCAGTAACCATTCCTCAAATTCAGGGAATATCTGTCTGAAATGTAGTTCAAACCAGTGTTTCTTTTTATCACTCCATTTATCCCAGTTTTCCTTCAGGTACTCAAGGATATGGTTCAATATGTCGTCACCTTTTTCCTCTCTGAATATCGGGCCATTGCCACTGATGAGCCATTCTTCCCTTATGTTCAATCTGTCACATACCCTCATTATGAAGCTCAGGGAAGGGGGTCTTCCGTTCATATAATAATGGACTGTTGAGGTGGGAAGGTCAAGGATGCTTGCAAAGTCCTTAATGGACCTTGAACCCTTCAGGATTAGCAGCCTCGCCCTTATGTCCTTCATGATGTTGTTTTTTTGTTCACATATGTGATAACATTATTGCCATAATCTGATATATTTTATAACAAAAAATTAAGACAATGCTACTCTTAATTTTTATTTTATTTTTATTTTTATAAGGCTGGAGGTTGAGTGAGGCGAATTGTAATCTGGACAATCGCAGGGATCTTCCTCTTAAACCTTGTCGGCATATCCATCAGCGGTATAAATTTCCTTAACTTCAGTAAAGAGGTAGAAAGAACCGTTCTTATGAACAGGAGCCTTCTGTTAAGGACAGAGGTGTTTGAAAAATCCCTGGTACTACTGGATGCCTTAAACAAGGGGAGAACCGATGAGGCCAGGGGACTCCTCAATGAGATCAATCTCAGGTTTTCAGAATGTTACACATGCCATCACAGGGATAATACCCTTGCAAGGATCAGGGCAGCAAATAGCCTCTTTGAGAGGACATCAGAACTCGTGACAAATGGCAGGCAATTCAGTTCAGGGGATATAGCCATGGTGATTCAGGGTTTTATTTCCTATGCCTTCACGAAGGCTAAGGACTCAGCCTCTGCCCAGACCCAATCCCTTAACCTATTTCTTGGCGAGATTAAAAGATCTGTTGCCATAACCATAGGCCTCACCCTGATCGCCTTTCTCTTCTTTTCCTACTATGTGAACAGAAGGGGTACGCATCTTGAAATGGAGATAAAGGAGAAGGAAAAGGTGATAACAGACTGGGCCCTTGAGTGGCAGAATACCTTTGATGCCATGCAGGATATGGTTATAGTCCTTGGTGAGGATTTGAGGCCCCTGGTATTCAATTCTGCCTCAATAGAATTCTTTGGCATTGACCTCTATTCTAAGGACATCCTTAAGACCCTTAACCTTGATCCCTCAGAGATCAATGGCCCTGTATCAAGGAATGTGGAGATTAAGGGCAGGTTGTTTTCCCTCAGGCTCTATCCTCTCAGCAAGGCTGGTAAGAGGTGCACCATAGTCTTGAGGGATATAACAAGGGAATCAGAGCTTGAAGGCGAACTGAAGAGGGCAGAGAGGCTTGCAACCCTTGGTATAATGGCAGGTGGTGTCGCCCATGAGATAAATAATCCCCTTTGTCCCATCCTAGGGTATTCAGAGGAGCTTTGTGAACTTGAAAGAGATGAACAGAAGAGGAAATACCTCAGGCATATCATTA
>JBBIPQ010000227.1:0-1593 GCA_037442785.1 Nitrospirota bacterium | reverse complement strand
TTGTATAATCCTCTTCGGGGACATCCTCTTTTATGAGTCTGTAGAGTCTCGTTGACTCAAGGAATATCACAGGATCAGGGTCACGAATAGAGGCAAGCAGCAATCCCTTCGCATAATAAGGCGAGGATGGGACGACAACCTTGATGCCAGGCATATGACAGAATAGGGCCTCTGTACTTTCCGAATGAAGCTCAGGGGCCTTAATCCCTGCTCCATAAGGGGTTCTTATAACAAGGGGGCATGTGAACCTTCCCCTTGAACGGGACCTTATACGGGAGGCATGGGAAAAGATCTGATCAATGGCAGGATAGATAAATCCCATGAACTGGATCTCTGCAACCGGTCTTAACCCATACACAGCCATCCCGATTGCGGCACCAACAATTGCTGATTCGGCAAGGGGTGTGTCAATCACCCTTTCAGGACCAAATAGATCAATCAGCCCCTCGGTGACCCTGAAGACCCCGCCATCCCTGCCAACATCCTCACCAAGTATTACCACATTACTATCCCTTTGCATCTCCTCTTTCAATGCAAGGTTTATTGCCTGAACCATGTTAAGTTTAGGCATTGTTACTCCGCGCCTCCACCCTTCCACTCCGCCGAGCTATCGTAAAGATCTTTCCTGTTTAACCTGTCTCTGGGTGGAATTCTCATATGTATATCTGAACATATCTTCTGGTGGTGGTAACTCTATCGCCTCTTCCTTCCTGACAGCCTCGTCAATGAGAGCCTTTGCCCTATCCTCAACTTCCCTCTGATATTGTTCATTCCACAATGCCCTTTTCTCCATGAATAGCTTCAACCTCAAGATTGGGTCCTTTGATCTCCAGGCCTCCACCTCTTCCCTGGAACGGTACCTTGTAGCATCATCAGCTGTTGTATGATCACCCATCCTGTAGGTCAGGCACTCAATAAAAGTGGGACCTTCTCCACTTTTTGCCTTATCAAGGGCATCCTTTGTTGCCTTATAAACTGCAAAGACATCGTTTCCATCAACCTGAATGCCCTCAAATCCATAGGCAAATGCCTTTTGAGCAAGGGTCTTTGATGCGGTCTGCCTTTCCCTTGGCACTGATATTGCCCAATGGTTGTTCTGGCAGATAAAAACCACAGGTAATTTAAATACCCCTGCCGTGTTAAAACCTTCATGAAAATCACCCTTTGAGGTGCCTCCATCCCCAAAATAACAAACCACCGCTATCCTGTCTCTCTTATATTTTGCGGCCATTGCAGCACCAACAGCATGGGGAACCTGCGTTCCAACAGGGACACAAACAGGGAATATGTTGAGATCATCAGGCGATTTAGCCCCCCTTTCGTCCCCTGACCAGTACTGTAAGAGCATGTAGATGGGATAGCCTATTGTTATAAAGACCCCCATTTCTCTGAATGAGGGGAATAACCAGTCGCCTTTTTCGATCGCATAAGCACTCCCTATCTGGGAGGCCTCCTGGCCAAGGATTGGCGCATATGTTCCAAGCCTGCCTTCCCTCTGTAAGGCCAGGGCCCTCTGGTCAAATACCCTTGATAATACCATCAATTCATAAAGCCGCCTTATGTCTTCCTGGCTAAGGGAAGGCATGAGGGATT
>JBBIPQ010000226.1:0-1597 GCA_037442785.1 Nitrospirota bacterium | reverse complement strand
GAGGCTGAGAACCAGAGCATGAAGGATAAGATAACAAAGGTTGAGGCTGAGAACCAGCAGATAAAGGCTGAACTTCTTCAGAGAGTTGCGGCACTTGAAAGACAGGTCAAGCTTATGAACAGTGTTGCACAGAGATAAAAAGAGAGGGATTTAAGGGTTATTGAGCTGAATGCAAAGATGTCTTAATATGGGATAGGAGTTATGAAAGAAGAAGGCTTGCAGGGATTGCCCATATCTTGCCTCCAAGATTGACAGCCCTTGTTCCATTGTAGGCTAAGATGGCGGCACTGCAATGGGGGGTGGAGGAAAGAAAGGCTTTGAGTCCTGCAAGGTCTCTATCCTGCCACCTCTCAGATGCCTTCACCTCAATGGCAAGGCACTTACGACCTTCTTCTATCACAAAATCAACCTCATGTCTACCCTGAACATTCCAGAAGTACATCTCAGCCTCTGGCCACCGTGCAGTAATTATCCCCATAATATTCTGGGCAATGTATGTCTCAAACATAGCGCCTCTTAAGGGGTCTTCTTCAATCTCCCTTATGCCAGCAAGATAACAGGCAATACCAGAATCGCTAAGATAAATCTTCGGAGACTTAATAAGCCTGCTTGCCATGCTCCTTAGATAGGGTTTAATGCGATATATAATAAAAGACGCCTCGAGCAATGAGAGATATCTTGATGTCGTTGCTGTGTTCATTTTTGCATCCCTGCCAAGTTGGCTCATGCTTAATAATTGTCCGCTTCGTAAGGCGGTAAGTCGCATCAAATGCCTGAAAGAGATGATGTTGCCAATCTGACTTAGCTCCCTCAAATCCCTTTCGAGGTAGGTCTGTTCATACCCCTTAAACCAGATAAACCTGTTCTTTGCCTCTCCAAGACATACAGGAGGCATCCCACCCTGTAACACATCCTCCCATGTTATGGGCTTGATATCCTTAACTCCTTTTATCTGCAGGCTCTTAAAGAATCTATATAAAAACGGTTCTTCATCAACCTTTTTCTCTATCTCCCGTCTGGTGAATGGGTGCATCGTAAAATATACAGCTCGGCCTGCAAGGCTCTCTGATATGCCTTTGAGCATAGCAAGATTGGCTGAACCTGAAAGCAAAAATCTTCCAGGCAACCGATTCCTGTCAACGCTCTTTTTTATTACTGTAAGGAGTTCAGGACATTTTTGCACCTCATCAATCGTCACCGGTTCATCTTTATCTACAATACCCTCTGGATTTTCCTTAACGGCCTCAAGCTGTGCAAAATCATCAAGGGTGATATATTGCCTGTTTCTAAATTCCATCTGCCTCTGTAAAAATGTGCTCTTGCCTGTCTGCCTCATACCAGTGATGACAACCACAGGCATCCCCTTCAATGCCTCTGCTATTACTGGAGTAATGTCTCGTTTGAAATATTCTGTCATAAATATTTCATATTATAGTGTCATAATGACATCATGTCAAGACTGATAAACATCCTTTTTTTCTTAACATCACTGCTGTCCAAAATAAAGAGGCGGATGGTATTTAAATGGGCATAAGACCTCAAAACACTAAAAGCTAAGGTCTCATACCATTTAACATTTATCCTGGACAGATGTGAC
>JBBIPQ010000225.1:0-1627 GCA_037442785.1 Nitrospirota bacterium | reverse complement strand
TCATGATGAAAAGGCCATATCTCAGCAGGAACTCGATCAGATCGAGACGCAAAAGAAGGTCTCTGATCTTGAATACGAGCGGGCAGAGGAGACTGTAAACAGGGCAAAGGCAGCCCTTTCTGAGGCCAGGGTCTATCATGGTTATACAAGGGTTACTGCCCCCTTTTCAGGGGTTATAACAGAGAAGAGGATAGAAAGAGGGAGCATGGCTGTACCTGGGTCTCCCTTATTGACCATTGAAGACACATCCTCATACCAGATAGTGGTGAATGTAGATGAAAGGTTTTCAGGTCATATTAATAAAGGTATGCCTGCATTAATATTAATCGACTCCCTTGGGCTTGAGATAAAGGGTACAATCTCAGAGGTCGTACCCTCTGTAGATCCCATGTCCAGGACATTTATCGTCAAGATAGATATAAAGGCCCCTCAGTTAAAGAGCGGACTTTATGGAAAGGTAAGGATACCTACAGGTAAAAGGGAAACTATGATCATCCCCCTTAGGGCTGTTGTTGAGAAAGGTCAGTTAACAGGTGTTTATGCCGTTAATAGAGAAGGTATTATCTCTTTCAGACCTATACGAATAGGTAAGACCCTTGGAGATAACATAGAGGTACTTTCAGGACTTAACCCAGGGGAAAGGATAGTAACAGATGGTATCAGCAGGGTGATCGACGGAGGGGTTATCAGATGAACAGTATTGGTATATCAGGCAGGATCGCCAGGGCATTTATAAGGTCAAAGCTCACTCCTTTGATTGTTATTGCATCTCTCGTTCTTGGAATCTTTGCTGTCATCGTTACTCCGAGGGAAGAAGAACCCCAGATTGTTGTTCCCATGGTTGATGTCTTTGTTTCCTATCCTGGGGCAAGTGCAAAAGAGGTTGAGGAGAGGGTAACGAAACCAATGGAGAAACTCCTCTGGGAGATAAAGGGGGTTGAGTATATATACTCGATCGCAAGGCCTGGAATGAACCTTACCATTGTCAGGTTTTATGTTGGTGAGAACATGGAGGACAGTCTTGTAAAGCTCTATAACAAGCTTATGTCCAACTATGACAGGATACCCCCTGGTGTCTCCCAACCACTGGTGAAGCCAAAGTCCATTGATGATGTTCCCATACTCACATTAACCTTATGGAGTGAAAACAAGAATTATTCAGGGTATGAATTGAGAAGAATAGCTGTAGCCCTATGCGAAGAGATAAAAAAGGATAAGGACGTATCCGAATTCTCTGTTATAGGAGGTCAGAGAAGGCAGCTCAGGATTATACTTGACCCGACAAGGTTGAGGGCATACAATACTGATACTTTAAAAAATCTTCGATTTTTTGGGGACCCCGTCTCGGCCTTTCAGATCATGAATGCCTTACAGAGATCAAACTTTGTTATACCTTCTGGTACCTTTCCATCAGAAAACAGAGAATTCATTGTACAGACTGGTGCATTCATTCAGAATGCCGAGGAGGTCGGAAATATTGTTGTCTCTGTATCTAATGGTAGACCAGTATATTTGAAGGATATTGCATTTATTAAGGATGGGCCTGAGGAGCCCTCAAATTATGTGTTCATGGGGCTCGGCCCTTCTGCTGGCAAAAAGGGCATCAAGGCTGATGGGGCAGGTCAGT
>JBBIPQ010000224.1:0-1642 GCA_037442785.1 Nitrospirota bacterium | reverse complement strand
ATATCGTCTTCCTCAAGGGAAAAACCTTGATAATTTTCCATTGATCTTTTACCCATATTATCTACCCCTTAAGATAAAATCTCTTACCCTCAGTCTGGCTAACTACGCCCTTCAATTCGAGCCCAAGAAGAAGGGATAGCATCCTCGGTACTGATAGCCCGCTTTCCCTGCTAATCTCGTCAATATGCCTGGGCTCTGACGATAGCATACTGCAGACCTCCCTTTCCTCATCTGTAAGGTCAAGAGGTCCCTTCTTTTGTGGTCTTATAAATCCCTTTAAGACAGGAGCAAGTTCTTCTATTATATCATCTGATCTTTGAATCAATTTTGCTCCCCTCTTTATAAGCTCATTCGTTCCCTTTGAATTAGGGGAACTGATATTCCCGGGCACAGCAAAGACCTCACGATTCTGGTCAAGGGCTGCCTTGGCAGTTATCAGGGCACCGCTCCCCTCTGTAGCCTCTACAACTACCACACCAAGGGAAAGGCCACTGATCAACCTATTCCGCTTCGGGAAATTCTCTCTATTCGGAGGTGTGCCCAATGGAAATTCTGTGACAACCCATCCAGACTCTGAGATCCCTTTGAATAAGCCCTTATTCTCAGGAGGATAGATAAAGTCGATCCCTGAACCCATTACGGCGATGGTCCTACCTCCTGCCCTTAGAGATGCTGAATGAGCTATAGTATCTATACCCCTTGCCATTCCGCTTACGATAGTAAATCCTGAACCAACCAGTTCAGTCACTATCTTTTCAGTCACAAACCTTCCATAAGCCGTAGCATTCCTTGAACCAACCACAGCGATTGAGAATCTATCATCTTCCCTGATCTGGCCCTTTATATAAAGGACAACCGGCGCATCTTCTATCTCCCTGAGCAAGGATGGGTATTCCTTATCATGGTAAGGAACCACCCTGACCTTTTCATCCTCAAGCCTCTTGAGCATCCTCTCTAACTCATCCCAACCTGAAAAGTCCTTAATATTCCTCGCCCTTTTTTCTCCAACACCATCAACAACCTTTAATTCATCAATATCCGCAGAAAATACCTCCTGGGGTGTACCGAACTTAGAAATAAGCTTTTTGACCGTCACGGGGCCAATATCAGGGATCATTGATAAAGCAATCCAGTACAGGTGATTAATCATCCCTTCTGAGTAGCCTTCCCACCCTGAGTCTCAGGGCATTGAGTTTGATGAATCCTTCAGCGTCCTTCTGGTCATATATCCCTTCCTCCTCGAAGGTTGCAAGTTCAGGATGATACAAGGACGCTTCCGAACGTCTTCCTGTAACAATACAGTTCCCCTTGTAGAGTTTCAGTCTTACCTCACCGCTTATATCCCTTGCTATACTATCGATCATTAACTGAAGGGCTTTTCTTTCAGGAGAAAACCAGTAACCATAATATATAAGTTCGGAGTATTTGGGTATCAGAGAGTCCCTGAGATGCAGGATCTCCCTGTCAAGGGTTATAGATTCAATCGCCCGTCTGGCTATATGGAGTACTGTGCCCCCTGGTGTCTCATAAACTCCCCTTGACTTGATCCCCACATAACGGTTTTCGACTATATCCACCCTGCCTATGCCATTTTCTCCAGCTATAGAATTTAACCTCTCCAGGAGAGAGGCTGGAGAAAGGG
>JBBIPQ010000223.1:0-1644 GCA_037442785.1 Nitrospirota bacterium | reverse complement strand
GAGGTTATCGGCCTTGATCCTACAATAGGTTTCTATCATCAGTTTGAATACGGAAGGGAATCCCTTGCATGCGACATCGTGGAACTATTCCGTTGCGACATTGACAGGTTTGTATTGAATCTTTTTAGAGAAAGAAATTTCACATCAGATGACTTTTCAAAAGACCATGAAAATAGTGGCTATTATCTGAAGAAACAGAAAAGAAAATTGTTCTATCCCATTTATGAAGAATGGGCTAAGGGCATGAGGAGCCGTTTCACAGAAGAGGTCAGGAACCTTGCAAGGAGGCTTTTCGATGACCAGAACGCTTTATCTTAATGGAAAAGGAAGAGAAATTCGTTTAAAAGCAGATGGTCCGTCTTTACTCATAACCTCCCCTGATCGTACCGATAGGCGGATACCCGTTCCGATGCTTGCCAGAGTTGTAGTCTTTGGAAACATACTCATTGATTCAGATGTTCTTAATCTACTTGGTAGTCGTGATATACCTGTGATTTTCATTGACAAATATGCAAAAAGCCGATCCGTTTCATTGCCTTTAAATTATAGTATGCCACTGCCATGTAACAGTCTCCAGATCATAATAAAAGATGAGAAAAAAAGAGAAGAGTTTATTGATTGGGCAAGACAGATGAGGATATTCCTACAGAATACTGTTATAAGAAACCTTTATCATCATAATTGCAATGTGACAGGCATTGATTACAGAAAGATTATTTATATGTTGATGCCAGAAAATAGGGTTCATTGGTCTATTGTGAAAAGCCTATTGAGAATCCTTTTATGGCTTCTGATTCTGGAAGAACTTCATAATAACCGTTTTGATCCTCATTGTGGAATAATTCACAATAAAAGTTCTTTTGGTCTTGTACAGGATTATTTTTATATTTTACAATCTGAGACAGACCTTCAGGCTCTTCAATTCTTTAAAACCGATTCAATTGACCTTCTTATTGAAGAAAAAACAGACAGGACATACCAGCTAACTGCCAGGGGGTTTCATAATATCATCCATCGCTTTGAAAACAAGCAGTATATGGTTAAAAAAACCATGAAAAGCATTACAGATAAGATATTAGAACTAATGGGTGGGGACAATGAAAGCAAACTATCTCGTGTGTTACGACATCAGGGATGACAGACGGCTGAGAAGGATCTTTAACCTCACAAAAGGACATGGCCTTCACCTGCAATATTCTGTATTTTACTGCAGATTCACCTGGCCAGAGTTACAGAGATTTAAATCAAGACTTTCTAAGATGATAGACAGGAAAAAAGACGACATTAGGATATACCCTTTACCTGATAGGCCACAGGTTATAGTTATGGGTAGCGGCGACAGATTGCCAGAAGGAATAAGTATATTTCTGGAATAAAATTTTTTGAAGCATTTATAGATAAATTAAAAAAACTTATTGGACTGTAAAGGTATAGTTTGATAGGGTTTTAAATATATTAGTTCTTTGACAACTCAAAAAACTGAAATGTTTCAGAAACATTTTTTAACTTACTATAGCAGTGACAAAATTTGTCAACAACCCTCTTTGTAACATCTTGAAATATAAAGAAAAATTGAGGGGGTGCCATAGGAAAGAAGACCTCATTTAGAAGGGATTGCGACTTACGATACCCCAAGATGGGAGA
>JBBIPQ010000222.1:0-1692 GCA_037442785.1 Nitrospirota bacterium | reverse complement strand
AAGGGTGCGATGGCCTCTTCAAAAAGGATTCTTATAGTATCAATCATCCTCCTTGCCACCTCTGGTTTTGTAGCGGGTGCAGTGTTTTACAGAAGCTTTGCAAGGCCCCTCGCACTTTTTGAGAGGCATATGAAAAGGATTGCTGAAGGTGAGTATGCCTTTATACCTGCACCCTCCCGGGACAGGGAGATGCTCTCATTGAGTAAGGCCTTTAACAGGATGCTCGTTGAGCTTGAGCTAAGGCAGTCCCACTTGATACAGAAAGAAAAGCTCGCCTCTCTCGGAACCCTCCTCTTTGGCGTTGTCCATGAATTAAACAATCCCTTGAATAATATCTCCACATCCTGTCAAATATTAAGGGAAGAGATAGAAACCGCAGATCCTGAATTCAAGAAAGAATTGCTATCACAGATTGAAGAAGAGGTTGACAGGGCAAAGGACATTGTCCGATCTGTGCTTGATTATTCAAAGGCCGGTGATAAAAAAGAGATAAATCTCTGTAGCACCGTAAAAGAGGCAGTGAGGTTTATCAGAACGGAGATACCACCAAAGATCGAGCTATTGTTGGACATACCTGAGGATATCACTATCTTTGCAGATCCCCAGCAGATAAAACAGGTATTTCTGAACCTCTTAAAAAACGGTGTTGAGGCCATTGAAGGAGAAGGTCAAATCATGATAACCGCAAAGGTTCATGAACCCTATGTCGAGATGAGGCTGACTGATACAGGGAAGGGGATGTCCCAGGAGGTATTATCAAGGATATTTGACCCATTCTTCACGACAAAGGAAGGTAGATCTGGATATGGTCTTGGCCTTTTTGTCACACATAACATAATAAAAGAGCATGGAGGAACCATAGATGTCCAGAGCAGTCCTGGACACGGAACAACATTTATGATTAGAATTCCTGGGAAGGGTGAAGATGCGATCAAAAATACTCATTATTGATGATGAAAAGATTACCCTCAAGAATCTTGAATATGTCTTGAAAAAAGAGGGATACGAGGTTACCTCAACCATGAGCGGTCCCAATGGCCTCAGACTTCTCCAAGAAAAGGAGTTTGATGTGGTGCTCACAGACCTGAAGATGGAAAAGGTAGATGGGATTGAGATACTTGAAAAGTGTAAGAGACTCCATCCTGACACAGAGGTCATAATGATTACTGCGTATGCAACAATCCCATCAGCAGTAGAAACCATGAAAAAGGGTGCCTATGACTACATTGCAAAACCCTTCAAACTCGATGAGGTAAAAAGGATTGTGAAGGAAGCAGTTGAAAAGGTAAGGCTCAAGAAGGAAAACAGGTTCTTGAGAGAAGAGCTCGAGAAGTACGAGGGAAAGGTAAAGATCATCACCCAGAACCAGGAGATGCAAAGGCTCCTTGAGATTGCAAGACAGATTGCTCCAACAGATTGCAATGTCCTCATAAGCGGAGAAAGCGGCACAGGTAAGGAACTCTTCGCAAGATATATACATTTTAATAGCAGAAGGGCAGAGGGTCCATTTCTCGCTATAAATTGTGGTGCCTTCACAGAGGAACTCTTAGGGAATGAACTCTTTGGCCACGAAAAGGGAGCCTTCACAGGTGCAACCACACTAAAAAAGGGCCTGATTGAAATGGCATCAGGAGGCACCCTGTTCCTTGATGAGATAACAGAGATGCCTCCGAGCATGCAGGTCAAACTCCT
>JBBIPQ010000221.1:0-1696 GCA_037442785.1 Nitrospirota bacterium | reverse complement strand
TGTCGGAAGAAAAACAAGGAGGTGTCTATGAGCAACAAAGGAGTCAGGAATCTCTTTATTTTCGGTAGCCTCTTCTTTTTTGTCCTCTTTGTGGTCCTCACTATCGATACAATGAGCAAGCTCGACAGGAGGGCACCTGCCATTACAGAAGAGGTAAATGCCGGAAAGATGGTGTGGCACAAATATGACTGCATAGGCTGTCATACCATCCTCGGGAATGGTTCTTACTTTGCACCGGACATGACAAAGGTTGCCGAGCTGAAGCCAAAGGACTATCTGAAGCAGTTCCTCATGGATCCAAAATCAGTAAATCCAAAGGCAGCGATGCCTAAGTTTGGCATCACCTCTGAGGAGGCTGACCACTTAATCGCCTTTCTTGAATGGATCTCAAAGGTTGACACCAATGGCTGGCCACCAAAACCAATACTTGCTACAGCTATTGGTGTTGCTGGAAAGGAACTGACAGCCGGTCAGAAACTATATCAGTCCCTTGGTTGTTCAAATTGTCATATGATCAATGGTGTGGGAGGCACAACAGGGCCTGATCTAACAGCTGTAGGGTCAAGGAGGGATCGGGAATGGTTACTTGGACATTTCAAGGATCCAAAGGCCTATGTCCCGAACTCTGCAATGCCGAGTTATGGCCATCTAAGTGAGAAGGATCTAAATGATCTGACAGACTACATGGTTGAATTAAAAGGTAAGTCTAAGGGAGGTGCATAAAATGAGTATAAAGCATGAAAGTCAAAAGATTGCACAGGATTTCTATACCTTTGCTGTGCTACTATTCTTTGTTCAGGTTGTTGTCGGTATCATCGCTGCCCTGCAGTTCATATGGCCCGAATTCTTCATACTGAACTTCAACATAATAAGGAGTCTCCACATTAACGCCCTGGTTGTATGGCTTCTTGTTGGATTAATGGGAGCGACATACTATGTAGTGCCAGAGGAATCTGAAACAGAGCTATGGAGTATTCCCCTTGCCAGGTTCCAGTTCTGGGCAACTGTTGCAACGGTTACAGCAGTGGTACTCGGTTACATATGGATGGGTATTAATCCGCAGGCAAATTCAACGAACCTCTTTGGCACCGGTATCCTGAATGAAGGAAGGGAATATATAGAGGCTCCGCGATGGGCTGATGTATTAATAGCCGTCTCGGTGATCCTCTTCCTTTTAAATAACTTCATGACTGTTCTTAAGACAAAGAAGTGGACAGGTATTCAGGGAACTTTACTGGCTGGTCTAACATTCCTTGCCTTGATGTACCTGCCTGGGATGTTTTACACAAAGAGCATGGTAAAGGATCAGTTCTGGTGGTGGTGGGTTGTACACCTCTGGGTTGAAGGTGCCTGGGAGGTAATCGCAGGAGCGCTACTGGCCTTCATGCTGATGAAGACTGTTGGAGCAAGGAGAGAGGTTGTGGAGAGATGGATGTATGTTGAGGTTGCCCTTGTGCTCTTCACCGGTATCCTCGGTACAGGGCATCATTACTACTGGATTGGCACGCCTTCTTACTGGCTATGGATTGGCGGTATATTTAGCTCCCTTGAGCCGATCCCCCTTCTTGTAATGGTATGGGATGCCTTCAGGACAACCCGTGAACACAGGGCTGTTACAAACAGGGTTGGTCTCTTTTATGCGGTTGCACATGCCATATTCAATTTTGTTGGAGCTGGCCTCTGGGGAGTAATCCAT
>JBBIPQ010000220.1:0-1697 GCA_037442785.1 Nitrospirota bacterium | reverse complement strand
AATCTTGACATAGCCGGTGAGTTCCTCGTTATGGCAGCAACCCTCATTCATATCAAATCAAGGATGCTCCTGCCTGTGGATGAGGATGTCCCTGAAGAAGAAAGGGAGGATCCGCGGTTTGAACTCGTTCAGAGGCTTTTAGAATATCAGGCATTCAAAGATGCCTCCCTTGCCTTAAGAGAGAGAGAAATAGAATGGAGCAATGCCTTCACCAGGGTTCATACTGGAGAAGAAGCTGATACAGAGATATCTGCTGAACTGAATCTCTTTGATCTGAGTATCTTTGACCTGATAGGGGCATTCAAGAGGATACTCGAAAAGACCCCACCTGATGTGGTGACCATAACAAGGGAGACCCTGACCGTCAAAGACAGGGTTTCCTATATACTGGAGAGGATCGAAGATGCAGAGGCCATAAGATTTGAGGAACTCTTTGATGAGAATAGAACAAGAGCCCGCCTCATCATAACATTCCTTGCCCTTCTTGAAATCCTGAGATTGGGTCTTGTAAGGGTTTACCAGGAAAGGGACTTCGGAACCATCTGGATCATAAATCCTCAGAAAAACCCATTAACCAATCAACTTGTTACCTAAAGACCTCCACTGTACCTCATTGCCCTGATCACCCGTTCTTTTGCGATCCCCTCAGCAGCCATCCTTGGAAGTATCTTTTCACTAAAGGATCTTTCGAGGATCAAAGCAGTGTTCTTCTTGATGCGTTCTGATATTGCTTCAAATGCCTCTCTCTCTGATTTCTTTGCATATTCCATAGCAGCCATTATCACACCACCAGCATTTGCAATAAAGTCAGGTACAGAGAGGATCCCCCGATTATGAAGAATCTCCTCAGCCTCAAACGTGGCTGGTATATTTGCACCCTGCAAGATCAATCTCGCCTTTATTTGATTTGCATTATCCCTGTTAATAACATCCGGGGTTGCTGCCGGAATCAGTATATCGCAGGGTATTAAAAAGACTTCCTCACAGGACTTTATATTGCCTTTTTTATAATGAATAACACTCCCTGTCTCCTCCTTAACAGCTATCAGATCCTGTATATCCATACCATCGGGATTACAGATACTCCCCTTAGTATCACTCACTGCCACGATTATTGCACCCTTTTCAGTGAAGTACCGCGCCGCTGCCTTTCCAACGCTTCCAAACCCCTGAATAGCAACCCTGGCACCCCTCAGTTCTATTCCCGCATAAGGACATGCAATCTCTGCACACTCAGAAAGTCCGAAACCGGTTGCACCAAGCCTATCAAGGGGAAGCCCGCCTATCTCCTCAGGCAAGCCTACAGCCCTCCTGATCTCATCATATATCCAGGCCATGCAATCCTCATTGCTACCCATATCAGGGCCTGGTATGTAATCATGAAAATCCTTTATAGCCCTTGCAAAGAGCCTGAAACAATGTTCTTTATCAATCGAAGGGTCTGCCACAATCCCTGCCTTTCCTCCTCCATGGGGAAGCCCTGCAATAGAGTTTTTCATCGTCATAGTCCTGGCAAGCCTTTTTACCTCCTCCACAGAGACATCTTTTGAGACCCTCACACCCCCTATGGATGGACCAAGGGCAGTATTATCAACAACCACGATAGCCCTGAAACGGGACCTGGGGAAAAACATCTCAGTAACCCTTAATGGGCCAATTTCATCAAATCCAATGGAAGACACGGTCACCTCCTGAAG
>JBBIPQ010000219.1:0-1739 GCA_037442785.1 Nitrospirota bacterium | reverse complement strand
AATACACAGGGATGCTTGGTTATAACAACAGATGGTTCTGGCCTGTTTATCTCCCTTTTAAGGACATCCATTGTTGATTTTATATCATGGGGATTGACGGTATATACATGTTCTATGCCTATAGCCCTACACAACCTTTCTAAATCTATCTCCTTGCCCTTTTCACCGGTTACCCTTCTGCCTGTGCCAGGATGGTCCTGGTGGCCTGTCATGGCGGTTGTCCTGTTGTCAAGGATAACCACTGTTGAAAACCCATTGTTATAGACTATATCAATAAGCCCTGTTATACCAGAATGGATAAATGTAGAATCTCCTATAACAGCCACAACCTTTCCAAGAGAATCACGACCGAGGGCCTTTTCCATGCCATGGGCATTTCCGATCCCGGCACCCATACATATACAGGAATCCATTGCTGATAACGGCTTGAGGGCACCAAGGGTATAACAGCCTATATCCCCTGCTACAAAGACATCGAGTTTTGAAAGGGCATAGAACACCCCCCTGTGGGGACATCCAGGGCAGAGTGCAGGAGGTCTCTGGGGGATATTTACGGGCATAAAGAGAGTCCTTTCCTCGCCAGTTATGGCCTTCCTTACAATATATGAGTTAAGCTCACCGTAGGGCGGGATCAGTTCCTTACCCTTACACTTAACACCAAGGGCCTTTACATGGAGTTCTATAAAAGGGTCGAGTTCCTCAACAACTATGACCTCCTCAACCTCCCGGGCAAACCTCCTGATCATATCCTCTGGAAAGGGATACACCATTCCGAGCTTGAGAACAGAGGCTTCTGGAAATGCCTCTTTTACATACAAATAAGAAACCCCAGATGTTATGAACCCCCTTTTTCTATCCCTTAACTCTATCCTGTTTCCTTCAAAGGTCTCCGCAAACTCCCTCAGTTTCTTCAGCCTCTCCTCAAGGATTATCCTTCTCCTCCTCGCATTTGATGGAAGCATCACAAACTTCTCAGGCATCCTTTCAATGCATGGTTTTACAGGGGATTCCTCCCTCTCCCCAATCTCAACAAGTCCCTGAACATGGGACACCCGTGTAGTTGTCCTTATAAGAAAAGGGGTGTCGAATTCCTCACTTAATCTGAAGGCCATCTTCACAAAATCCCTTGCCTCAGCAGAATCGGATGGTTCGAGCATCGGCACCTTTGCTGCAAGGGCATAATTCCTGTTGTCCTGTTCATTCTGTGAACTGTGCATATCCGGGTCATCCGCAGTCACTATTACGAGACCGCCCCTTATGCCGGTGTAGGCAGAAGTAAACAATGGGTCTGCCGCAACATTAAGGCCAACATGTTTCATTGATGCCATGGCCCTGACTCCTGCAAAGGATGCACCAAGGGCGACCTCAACAGCAACCTTCTCATTAGGAGACCACTCTGTATATACCCCTTCATATCTGGAGAGGAACTCAAGGATCTCTGTTGATGGAGTACCAGGATAGGCAGTAGCAACCCTGACCCCGGCTTCATAGGCACCCCTTGCTATTGCCTCATTTCCTGAGATTAAAACCTTCTTATCACCCATCCTCATACCTTGAAAATCATTTTAAAATTTTTATAGATTATCATATTATATTTATATTTTCAAACAGTATGTCCAAAAAGCCTGTACCTCATAAACATATATAACCCTATGAAGAATGGCCCAAATCTTATAACTAAGCACTGCTGTCCAAAATAAAGTGACAAAGGTTATTTTAATGGGCATAAGACCTCCAAA
>JBBIPQ010000218.1:0-1740 GCA_037442785.1 Nitrospirota bacterium | reverse complement strand
AGGCCCATGAGTTGCTTCAATAATGATCAGAGTATCGAAAGGATCGTCTATGCTGTGATTAATCACCTTAATGAACAATGGAGTAAAAAACCCTTAAAAGAATTTACACATAAATCTTGACACTACCTGCTCACAACTCCTTGATTTTCAAGGCTTTGTGAGTTGTTGAACAGGCTTATAACCTTTATCACTTTAATTTGGACATCAGTGTTCTTATATCAAAGGCTATAAAAGATTAGAATGGTGTCGATTGTCCTTAAAACTCAGGGTTGAGTATCTCCATTGTATCATCCTTCATAGCTAAGGCATAGATTCTCTTCTGGCTCAGATATTTCACTGAATCATCATCAATATAAAGGGATGAAAAGATAGGGATTATAACCTTGCCCTTATACTCAGGAAAATACTCAAAAAACTCTCCCCTCTCTATAAACCCTGCAAATTCATCTATATATGTTACCCTTGGGGTTGCCTTTGTCTCATTCAGTATAATCCGATCATTACAGACTGCTATAACATCGAATTCCCTTTTCTTTGACTTGTCCGCAGGGTTAATCCTCTTTCTCCTTATCATAATATCCTCAATATCTTCACAGCCAAAGTATTCCTTTGCAAGTCTTGGTATGTTTGGCAGGACAATATCCTCTACCAGTGTTCCCATCTTATTTGCAAGCTCTCCCCACTGCCTCGCCATTCTGCGACGCTCCTCATCAATCGTCCTCCTCCAGATAAGGGTCTCATCTTTGAACTCCTTCATCTCGTCCTTGAACTCCTTCATCTCCTTTTCAAGTTTAAGGGTCTGGATGATGAGCTGCCCCATCAGGAGTTCAAGATCATCGGTCCTCTTTTCGAGTTCCTCTATGGTGGTCGGCATCTTACACCTCCCGCATGATACAACAACTCAGTTTCTGAAATATTATATCATAATCATAACTAAGGCTTGAGTCAAAAATTATTACCTTAACATATATACAGAGCCTTTCCCCCTAACTCTGAGGAAACCGATGGGTTTGGGCAGGAGCCAGGTAACCATTATTTATCTATCGGCCTATTGCCTAAAAAGGTTAGATTCATCTGCGTTATTCGGCATATGGACTGACAAAAAATGTCAGTTTCCTGTAACCCCGTGCTATGAAATGGCAAAATGAAAGGCCAGCATCCTGGCATAGATCCTGCTTACTTAATGGTAAGTCTTGAATAAGACGGAAGGAGGTGAGAGGATAGGTCAGGGTCAAAAAGACCCTAATAATAGCTGGTCTTCCAGCAAAGATTAACACGAAAGGAGGAAAACGAATATGTTCTTTGAGGCACTATCAAAGAAGAAGACAAGTCAAAAGGGTTTCACCCTCATTGAGCTCCTGATAGTTGTTGCGATTATCGGGATTTTGGCCGCAATAGCTGTCCCTGCATATCTCGGCCAGCAGCAAAGGGCAAAAATAAACCGAATTAAGGCAAGTGTGCTTTCTGCGCATTCTGAGCTAAGAAATTGGATGGAGGCATGGCTCAAGTATCAGGAGACTGGTAGCCTCGCAGAGGCTAAAACCGTTGATGCAAATGGTGATGGAGTAGTTGATACAACTGATGAGGGTATAGTTTCTGGCTGGGCTGACCTCACAGCTATGGTAACGCAGTTTGTAACTGTTCATAGCACGGCTGGCGGTAGAGGAACGACTACTAATCCTGGTTATGATGACCGTTCACCATGGGGGAATCCTCCGCCTGCTCTTTTTGTAGCGGATG
>JBBIPQ010000217.1:0-1753 GCA_037442785.1 Nitrospirota bacterium | reverse complement strand
AAGGCTGCAAGGGGACCTTTGAATGGAAGAAACAATAATGAGAACCAGAGGGCTATCACAATTGATCCCTTAAAGGTGATCATACCTTCTCTTCCCTCCTCTGACCTAAAAGGCCAGATGGCCTCATAAGAAGCACAGCAATAAGGACTAAAAAGGCATAGGCATCCTTGTATTCGCTTGAGAGATAGGCAGCACCAAGGCTTTCAACAAGACCGAGGAGTATACCCCCAAACATTGCACCAGGGATACTACCAATCCCGCCCACTACTGCTGCTGTAAAGGCCTTTATCCCTGCTATATAACCTATTGAATAGTTAACCAGTCCATAATACATCGCTACCATTATTCCAGCAACAGAGGCAAGGGCAGAACCGATTATGAAGGTTAAGGATATTATCCCGTCAATATCTATGCCAACGAGAGATGCCATGACCCTATCCTGGGCAACCGCCCTCATCGCCTTTCCAAATCTGGTTCTTGTAATGAACAGGTGGAGTGAAAACATCAGAAGAAAGGACACCAGGATAATAAAGACCTGAAGATAGGTTATCCTTATACCTGTGAATTCAAGACCTGCTGCTGAAAAGAGATGGGGAAAGACCTTATCTGTTGCGCCCTGGGTAAGCATAACAAAATTCTGAAGGAATATGGAGACACCTATTGCGCTTATAAGGGGACTCAGCCTTGGAGCATTTCTCAAAGGCCTGTACGCAACCCTTTCGGTTGTAAAACCATAGGCAGCACAGAATAATGTGGACAGGAGAAATGTCAGAGCTATCGAAAGGACGAGACTCTGGGATGTTAGACCTGTAACAGTGAATAAACCAAAGAAGATAATGCCCAGATAGGCACCAATCATATAAATTTCACCATGGGCGAAGTTTATAAGCTCGAGGACCCCATAGACCATCGTATAACCAAGGGCTATGAGGGCATAAACACCACCAACAGTAAGGCCATTAGCAATCTGTTGAAAAAACATTCTTTATTCAAAAGGGGATTGGTCAATCATGATAGATCTCTGCTGAAATTGGGTCGGGATTACCTGTTATGACAGTCCTGTCCTTTCCCTGAATCTTTGCCCTGTAGAGAGATCTATCAGCAGCCTTGATAATATTCTTTGGGTCCTTTCCATCCTTCGGGTAGGAGGCTAACCCTATACTTACGGTTATATTCTTTTTTGGGAATTTCTTCCAGCTCACAGGGATCAATTCCTTGATGTTCTTTCTTAGCCTTTCGGCCACAAGAAATCCCTCCTCTATGTCTGTCTGGGGCATTATAACAGCAAACTCCTCTCCACCAATCCTCGATAGTATATCAATTGACCTTATGGAATCCCTTGCTATGTCAGCAACGGACTTAAGTATCTCATCACCAGCCATATGTCCTTCTGAATCATTGAAGAGCTTAAAATCGTCGATGTCGAATATGGCAAGGGAAAAGATGGATTCATACCTGATTGCCCTCTGTACCTCCTCAAAGAGCCTGTTGTCAAAGTACCTCCTGTTGAAGAGACCTGTGAGGGAGTCTGTTATGGAGAGGGTCTTCATCTCTTCTGCAATATTGTAATACTGAGCACCCTTTATAACCACAGAGGCATAAGAGGCAAAATGCCTGAGAAATATCAAGTCAGTCTCAGAAAAGACATCACCACTTATCTTGTCAGCCAGATTCAGGACACCAATCACCTCGTCTCCAATCTTCAGGGGAATGCTCGCAAAGGAGCCTGTCCTGTAATTTGTCTTTTTCCTGG
>JBBIPQ010000216.1:0-1760 GCA_037442785.1 Nitrospirota bacterium | reverse complement strand
TTAAGGTTGTAAAGACAGGGGATACCCTGAATATCGGTAGAAGGACACTTCTCTTTATTGAGACACCCATGCTTCACTGGCCTGACTCGATGATGACATATATAAAGGAGGATAAGGTCCTCATAAGTCAGGATGCCTTTGGTCAGCATATAGCATCGTCTTCGAGGTTTGATGATGAATACGTAACGTGCGAGTCCATGTCTGAGCTTGAGGACGGTGTGATTGATTATTACGCTAATATACTTATGCCCTTTGGTCAGCTTATTAAGGCGAAGATCCTGGAGATCCAGAAGCTTGGTCTTGAGATCGAGATGATAGCCCCTGATCACGGCATCATCTGGAGGACGAATCCCCAGAAGGTCCTTCAGATGTACCTTGATATGGCCTCTGGTAAGGCGAACTTGAGTGTCTCTGTCATATATGACACTATGTGGCACAGCACTGAGCATATGACCCTTCCGATAATGCAGGGCATTAAGGATGAAGGAGTTGAGTGTAAGGTTATAAAGCTCAGGGCAACACCGATGAGCATGGCGATCAAGGAATTCTGGAAATCGAGGGGATGCCTTATTGGGACCCCTACATTAAACAATATCATGTATCCGTCAGTGGCTGAATTCCTGACCCACCTTAGAGGTCTCAGGCCAAGAAACAGGATAGTTGGTGCCTTTGGGAGTTATGGCTGGGGTGGAGGAGCAGTGAAGGAGGCCTATGAGGAGTTCAAAAGGATGGGGCTTGAGGTCTTTGAACCAGGGCTTCAAGTGCTTTACAGGCCATCTGCTTCAGATGAGGAGAAATGCTATGAATTCGGCAGGGAATTTGCGAAAAAGGTAAAGGAGTTTCACAGCAGATTCTGAACAGGGTCAGGTTATTGAATTTAGCTAAATTCTTAAAGCCAAGCAGATACATAAATAACGAGGTAAATTCTATCCATAAGAGGTCACTGATCAGGGTGGCCTTAGCATTCCCTGACATTTATGATGTGGGGATGTCTCATCTTGGTCTTAAGATACTCTATCAGATCATTAATGACATCCCTTACGCCTCTGCCGAAAGGGTCTTTTCCCCATGGCCTGACATGGAGTCCTGGATGAGGAGACTCGGCCTGCCCCTCTGTAGCCTTGAAAGCAAAACACCACTGAAGGAGTTTGATATCGTTGGTTTTAGCCTTCAGTATGAACTCTCCTATCCAACGGTTCTGAATATGCTTGATCTTTCAGGTATCCCCTTGAGATCAGAGGACAGGGATAATAATGACCCCATAATTATTGCTGGTGGCCCCTGTACGATAAATCCATTGCCAGTAGCTCCCTTTTTCGATGCCTTTCTTATAGGTGAAGGTGAGGAGGCGATAGTGGAGATAATTGATGCTGTCTATCAGGCAAAGAATAAGAGGGCAGAAATCCTTAATTACCTTGCAAAGATTGAGGGCGTTTATGTCCCTGTCCTGCATGGGGTAGGTGCATCAACAAGGGATCTCAACAGGTCGGAAGGACTCACTACATCAGAAAATGGGCTTCGGCAAATATCTATAAAGAGACGATATATCAAAGACCTTGATGCCTATCCCTATCCCATATCGCCGGTTGTCCCCTTTACCCCTGTGGTTCATGACAGGATAACGATTGAGGTCTCCAGGGGATGTCCACGGGGTTGCAGGTTCTGCCAGGCAGGCATGATCTACAGGCCTTACAGGGAAAGGTCAGTAGAAAGGATAATAGAGATAGCGAGAGAAAGTCTCAGGAATACAGGCTATGAAG
>JBBIPQ010000215.1:0-1761 GCA_037442785.1 Nitrospirota bacterium | reverse complement strand
GCATCTGTACCCTCTTTCCCAGGACGCCTCCCTTAGAGTTCCACTCTTCGATAGCGAGGGCGACACCATTCTTAAAATCCGTTCCCATCTTTGCCTGATCTCCTGTCATTGGTCCTGCCACACCTATTTTTATCACATCCTCCCTTTTCTGACAGGCCATCAGGAAAAGACCAGCAATAACAAATACTGACAAAAGCCTTCTCATCTTCCCTCCGTCAAAACAGATATATCTATTTTTTAAAGTATTCCTTTACCTTTTCAGATAGTTTCACTGGTGTCGTGGTCATCTTCGGTAAAAAGTCCCTGGCACCAAGGGCAAGGGCCTTCTGAATATCACCAGGTACACTCCTTGCCGACAGTATGATTACGGTTATATTCTTAAGATCAGGATTCAGGTTCATCAGTTGAAGGAGCTTAAAGCCATCTATGCCCTCCATCCATAAATCCAGTATAACCAGATCAGGCTTTGTTTCCTGGAGTTTCTTTAATGCCTCGATCCCGTCAGAGGCCTTAATTACAGTAAAACCATCAAGGGTCAATTTATTCCTGTATATAGCCCTGGACTGGGCACTATCATCAACAAGGAGGATAACCCTTTCCTTCGGCTTCACTGCTACCTCTGCGGCCTCATCAACAAAGTTCCTTATTATTGAATAAGTTTCCTGCGAGAGATTTATAAACCGCACTCCCATACCTATACCTGGCTGGATATGCTGGACAAGGGCCTTTATCTTTATATCCTTATCCTTCAATCTAAAGGATAATTCGAGGACAGCCCCTGAGACGAACTCCGCCTGCGTATTTATATACATACCCTCCTCGCTTATATCAAGGGCATTGGCCTTAATGATACCATTTATAAGGACCTCTTCCTGAATCAGGACCCTTTTCTTTTCCCTCTGCTCCTTCATGCTCCTCCCGTTATTTCCAAAAACATCCTAATGTTTTTCTTTATATCCCCTGCGATCAGTCCCGACGCAACAGCAACTGCATCAGCCCCTGCCTCAAAAACAGATTTTAGATTTTCCTCTCGGACCCCGCCGATTGCAACCACAGGTATTTTAACATTTTTCTTTATCTCTCTTAACATTCCCAGACCCTTTGGGGCTCCCGCGTCCTTTGTATATGTTGGAAATACAGGTCCAAAACCGATATAGTCAGCCCCTTCCTTCTCCGCTTCGATGGCCTCTATAAAAGTATGGGTTGATACTCCTATAATCATTTTACCAGCTATCTTTCTTGCCTCCCTGATCGGCATGTCTTCCTGTCCGATATGAAGACCTTCCGCATCTACCGCAGCCGCTATATCAGGATGATCATTTATGGTAAGTACAGCATTATGTCTATGAGTAAGTTCCCTCAGTCTCATAGCCTCATTGAAGATAAAGGCTCGATCTTCAGTCTTTTCTCTGTATTGAACCCACCTTATACCTGAGTTAAGAGCAATGGATACAATATCATATATGTCCTCAGTCTTAACAGATGTCCTCTTTAAGAGACCCCTGTCTGTTATCAGGCATATCCTTCCGGGCAAACCCATTTCATGCCCCCTCGATCTTTAATCTCTCTATAAACTGCGTGTTGAACTCACCCTTGATGAAATCCTCATGGCTGAAGACCTTCTTATGAAACGGGATAGTTGTCTTTATTCCCTCAATAATAAATTCGTCAAGGGCCCTTTTCATCTTTTCAATAGCCTCTCTTCTGTCCCGACCATGAACTATAAGTTTTGCTATCAGAGAATCATAATGTGGTGGCACT
>JBBIPQ010000214.1:0-1768 GCA_037442785.1 Nitrospirota bacterium | reverse complement strand
AAGGCATTGTAAGAAGCATAGCCAGAAAGGCTATTGCCTGCCCCTGTGCCGTAGTAGGTGTTACCGTTTAAATCTCCCTCGTTTCCCATGATGGTTTTCAATCCCTCTGCCTTCAGGTTAGCATCACCTGTTATATCCTTCTTCACATCTTCCTTGAATGCCTGGTATGAGTCTGTCTTTTTCCACTCTGTTGTGAGATAGTTCTTCACAGTCTCCCTTACCTCTGTCTGTGCCTCTGCACCAAGTGCTGAGGATACCTCAAAGACCCTCCCCTCTGACCATTCAGTGACTGTTGTCTGACCCCTTTCATCTGTCCTCTGACTCCCCACATACCAGACATACCTCTTCCCAACTGTGAGGCATTCGCCTAAATCAGGTGTATAGGATAGGGCCTTTTGAGCATCCTTTGAGATTAGAGGTTGTGAGATTGTTGCCATATCATTATGTGAAGGCACTCCTATAGTTACCATCTCATAGACCTCAACCCTGTAACCCGATGCACCCTCAACCCCTGACCATGAAAATGTTGGACATGTGTTTGTGATGACTGCCACATCCTGGCCTGTTGACCCTGAGCCTGTAGAAGGGGATACCCCCTCAGGCCCTCCTGCCCATGCAACTGCTGAAAGCATAAAAATCAATACTGCCATTGCTGCCACAAGGCTAAAGCCCTGTCCTACGGTGGTCTTTTTCATGACTTCCTCCTTTTCTGGATCCCAATGCCCCCATTGATGTTTTTATACAGGGCAACCCCTCAGGGTTGTTTTTTCGCAAGGCTAAGGCCCTGCCCTACGAGGTTCTTTATAAAAGATTATATCAAATAAAATTTTGATGTCAAGATAAAATGAGAGACAGCGTCCAAGATTTCGGCTTTAAGCAATTGAAATTATGGAGGCGGAATCGATATTATAATATCTAAAAACAAGAGAGGAGGAAGTATGGAGAAAAGGTATACAGCAATAGTTCGCAAAAGCAAGCTTGAATATGTTGCAGTATGTCTTGAACTTAATGTTTCTGCTCGTGGTGAAGACCTGGCAGATGTTGAGAAGAACCTCAGGGCAGCCATAGAATCTTACCTGTCCGATATAAAAGAACATCCAGAGACTATTGTATCCCCTATTTCTACTGATGAATTTATTGAATTTCTGAGGGATACGGAGCCTGAGTGGTATAGAGAGCCAGGGGAAGGTTTGATTTTGAGGCCATTAGAGGTACACGAGGTTCCTTCGTATGCCTAAAGTGCCATCTATGTCCAGCAAGGAGTTTGTTAGGTTGCTGGAAAGAGGCGGGGTGGTATTTGTCAGACAGGGATCAACAGATCATGCAATATATTCAAGGATAATTGAAGGCAAAAGATATTCTACTCCAGTTCAGATGGGAAAGAAGACATTAGACCCTGTATATTGCAAAAGGGTTTTGAGACAACTGAAGTTTACTGATGAAGAAATAGAAAAACTTTTATCTACGTGAGGTGATGATTATCTTTTTTCTATCCCTTTCCCAGAAGGGGTTCATACAGGTTGCTTTTTCGCTTGCCCTACATTGTTCTTAATGAGATTATATCAGACGTCACATCTGTCCAGGATAAATGTTAAATGGTATGAGACCTTAGCTTTTAGTGTTTTGAGGTCTTATGCCCATTTAAATACCATCCGCCTCTTTATTTTAAACAGCAGTGATGTTAAGAAAAAAAGGATGTTTATCAGTCTTGACATGATGTCATTATGACACTATAATATGAAATATTTATGACAGAATATTTCAAACG
>JBBIPQ010000213.1:0-1815 GCA_037442785.1 Nitrospirota bacterium | reverse complement strand
ACAATGTTTTCGCCCATGATTATGCCTGTAAAATCGCGACTGCATTCTTCAATGCCCGAAGTCCCTTTATTTCTTCCTGCATGAGCGGGAATTGAAGTATCGGAAGATTGAATCTCTCATTTATATCCTTTAGATATCTTATCTGCATCTGCCTTCTGTTTCTGAAAAAGTTATTAATGCAGACCTCCTCAGGCAAAATCATGTTTGCTACAATAAGTTGTGTCTCTATGCCAGCGTTTTTGAGGTCAACCATTGCCCTGTATGATTCCATTATGGGGGTTGATTCAGGATAGAGTACAAGGCTGAAAATAGTGCGATTCTTATCCCTCAGGATATCTATTATCTGTCTGAATCTGTTTTGAGTTGCATCTTTAATCTGAACGCTCTCGGCAGATGAAATCATCATCTCAACCTGCTTCGCATAATCAAAAGGAAGATCAAGGAGCCTCAGGGTGTGACCTGTTGGGGCTGTATCAAAGACTATTACCTCATAATCCCTGCTCTCAATGAACTGTATGAATTTATCAAAGGCAGCCATCTCTTCTGTGCATGGAGAATTAAGTTCCTCCTCCATCGCCCTTATCATGTCTTCTGAATATTTGCCCCTTGCATCATTCAAAACCCTTTCCTTATATTCCTGGAATGCCTTTCCCTGATCAACCATTACAGCATAAAGGTTTTCTGTAACCTTGACAGGCTTGCTCCCTATCTTTACATCAAGGACCTCACCTATATGGGCTGCCGGGTCTGTGGTTACAAGGAGGGTTTTAAAACCGTTCTCTGCAGCATAAAGGGCAGTAATACATGAGATGGTGGTCTTTCCGACCCCGCCCTTGCCTGTGAAGAATAATGCCTTTGTCTGACCGTCTGGCAAGAAAAGTCTCTCGATATCAGGCTGTTCAATGGCAGGCAAACTCCGGGTTTCTGCCGCTTCTTTTATTTCATACACTGGCTTTTTGCCTCTGAACAATTCTAATGCCACATCCTTGAGGGCACTAATCCCTTTGACCTCATTATCCCTTAAGAGCATGTATCGTTTGGGTCTATCTATTATCTTTTCTGTCTCTCTGATTATCTTCTGCTGGGATTCATATTTCTTTTTGAAAAATTCAAGCTCGCACACCTCTTCTGGGAGTATACCGTTGATAATTACCTCTCCAGATTTGATCCCTATGGTCTCAAGCTCCTTTGATGCCCTAAGGGTCTCATAAAGGGAAAGTTCCTCAGGTCTCATGACGAAGATAAAGGTAGTCCGCTCGTGGTCTCTAAGGAGAGATGTTGCCCTGTCGTATTTTTCTTTCGATTCCTGAATGGTCTGCACAGGGCCAAGGCATGTCTGGCCGCTCCCTTTGGCGGATTCCTCAATATGTTTAGACCAGTCAACAGGAAGTTCAAGAAGTCTTATTGTGTGACCTGTGGGTGCGGTGTCAAAGACTATTACATCATATTCAGCGGTCTCCATGAAATCTATGAATCTGTCAAATGATGCCATCTCTGTTGTGCATGGTCCGCTTAACTGTTCATCAATAGATGCAATCACATCATCAGGCATCACCTCTCTGAAGGGAGCGATGATTTTTTCTTTGTATTCCCTCGTAGCCTCGTCAGGGTCTATCTCCATGGCCAAGAGATTCTGTAGACCTTTGATCTGGGTGATCCTGTGTCCTATCTCCTGCTCAAAGACATCACTGAGGTTCGAGGCTGGGTCTGTTGATACTATGAGGGTCTTTTTGCCTTCTAAGGCATAATGGATGGCCGTGGCTGAAGCCATTGTGGTCTTGCCAACGCCGCCTTTACCTGAGAAAAATATATACT
>JBBIPQ010000212.1:0-1824 GCA_037442785.1 Nitrospirota bacterium | reverse complement strand
AGCTGGAGCAGAGCCTTTCCCTGAAGGGCAGTAGATGAGGCGGTACCTCCGGACATGTAATTGACAGCCCATACATAGGAACTTCCACCATAGCCGCAGAGATCTGAGGTTGGGCTGAAGGTCGTGAAAAAGACCGCTCCTGCCGGTGATGCAAGGGGTGATGTAATAACCCTCTCTGCACCGTACCCTGTAGGAGCTTTATAAGGGCAGTCAGTGCTGCCACCTGTATCTGAATCAGCGCAATCAAGTCTTATGTACCACCCACTACCTATGGTTGAAGATATGGAAGTTGTGGAGTCAGAGAGACTTCCTTCAGTGATCGTATCTGTGCAGTTTGTATTAATATTATCCTCAGCTGTTGAGTAACACGGTTCCTTTACACCGTAGAGCCTTCTCCTTGCTGTGAGGTCATCGGATTTATAGAAGTACCTTCCAGTCCCAAAATACAACCATAGTTCATGTCTTCTCTTACTTCTCAAGAATACAGGGGAAGATGTTATCGGGCCACTCGTAGTTATTACCCTGCTCCATCTGTTTGTGAAATCAGGACTGCTTGGATCTATCCCTCTTGTAACAAACCTCAATAATCCCCCTTCCCAGGATGAACCATTCCATCTTGAATAAGGTATATACAGGACATCATCCTGATAATCATCACTAAGGTCCAGGGTAGAATTAAAGAGAGAACCCCCAAAGGCATTTTGGATCCCTGTATCAATGGTTGAAAGGAGATTGCCTGTTTTAAGGTCAAGGATGAAGAGCCTCAGGCTCTGGTCAGATCTTCCAAGGAATTCACTATTACTGATCGGGCCTGTTGGTCCTGAGGCAAACATAATAAACCACCTGCCGTTTTTTCCCATATTACCAAGTCGAAATAACGCAGGTCCTGATGTGGAAAATCCGAGATTAGGTGAGGAGAATTCCCAGAGGAGTTGAGGGTTTTCCTGATCTGTAATGTCAAGGGCAAAGTACGAGGAATAACCCACATCAGTTACAGGGGTTTTGACGCAGTCTGTACAGGTTGCACCTCTATTTCTACAGGCACCACCAAGGTTCATGCTTCCTATCAGTATGGTCCTCCATGTGTCAGTTGTCTTCGGGCAATCCCAGTAATTCGTTTCTGAACAACCCGCTGTCCCGATGGAGGCATCAAATATATAGGGTGATGCATCTACATAGTAGAGGTGGCAATAATCAGGATCCATGAGGTATTTAAGGTAAGGAAGGGCATTCCTTGGTATGAATGACCAGACCTCATCTCCTGGGTCATAGGTTGATGAGACATCAAGGAGTTCTGCCTTTAAGGAAGGATTATTCGGATCATTAATAAGTCTTAACTTTCCAAGATAAAAGGCATGGAGCATCCCATCATTGGCACCAACATAGACCATTCCCCTGTCAGTATATATCTTTGTTGATTTAGGCGTCTCATCCTCTTTCAGGTCTTTCGTGAACCTGTAGTAACTCCTGTCAGAGTATCTATCATAGTAATCATTCAGTGGTACCCAGGACTGGATCCTTGGGGTTGAATGGACGATATCTCCAAGCTTCCAGGTATTCGTAACATTACTGCCACCGATATTGAGGGTTGCTGTCCTGCCTCTGAAACCTGTTATATCAGTACCTATCACAAAGTTTATTATATTGGTTGCCTCAGTAGCATCTTGAGCATTGAGAAGGCTTCTGAAGGTTGCATCACTTGCAAGGGATGTTGTAAAGGCCTGGAGCCCATTATAATTTGTGTATATCCGCCTGTTAGAAGGTGATCTCAGGAAAAGACTTTCCCCTGCCTCCCAAAGGTTTTTGAGGTCTTCAAAATTTATT
>JBBIPQ010000211.1:0-1846 GCA_037442785.1 Nitrospirota bacterium | reverse complement strand
TTTACCCTCTCCCTGTCCTATGCACTCGGGCTATCCGTTGTATATTCTTCCCTTGGCGTGCTTGCAGCAACTACAGGTAGACTATTTGGCGAGATAGCAACAAGCCCCTGGAGCTATCTAATTTTTGGCAATCTCTGTCTTATCCTCGGAGCATGGATGATGGAGTGGATAAATATCCCGCTTTTTTCGAGTGGAAAAACAGCTAAGCAAAAAGGACATGCAGGTGCATTTATTACAGGGTTATTCTCAGGGGTTGTGGCAGCACCATGCACATCCCCTGTGCTTGGAGGTTTGCTGATTTATATATCTACCAGAGGAGACATGATCCTTGGAGGAGCAATGATGTTTGCCTTTTCATTGGGCATGTCATCATTGCTTATTGTTGTTGGGACATCATCAGGGGTTCTTAAAACATTACCAAAACCTGGCAGGTGGATGGTATGGGTTAAGAAAGGACTCGCTTTAGTTCTCTTTGGGTCTGGGAATATTTCTTCATGAAGGCTGGAGGATTGTTGATATGAAAAAGATTTTTACTATTCTCATATTGCTGATACCTTTAAACAGTTATGCCTTAGATGTTGGTGACATAGCACCTGATTTCACTGCCGTAACTCTGGATGGCAAGGAATTTAAATATTCAGTCATTAAGGGCAGGAGGCCTGTTTATCTCGTATTCTGGGCAACCTGGTGACCTAACTGTAAAAAAGAGCTTCCCCGTGTGGTGGAGCTATATAAAAAGCTGGGTAATAAGGTTGAGTTTATAGGTATCAATGTAGGGATAAACGAGAGGCTTGAAGGTGTCAGGCAATATGTTATGTCTCATGGTATGAAATTCCCGAATGTCTTTGACAGAGATGGAAGGATAATCAGGGCATTCGGAGTAATGGGGACTCCGACTCACATCGTTATAAGCAGAAAGGGGGTGGTAAGATACAGGGATGCTGTGATGCCTGAAGATTTAGAAGGACATTTGAAAGAACTCTATGATTAACTGATGGCTCATTTGGGGGATGTAACAGAGGCGGAAGATTCGGAGGTGTGGTTATGGTGAGAAAGGTATTTTGGGTTTCTTGTTTATGGCCTTCAGTATTTCGCTGGGCTCAATATTGACGATTGGCTATAGCAAGGGATTATGAGGGTCAATGTCTGCGTTTCATGCCACGACTATCAGAAAGACGCAGCAGTAGGAAGAAGGTTACTGATGTCACTGGTTTTGCAAAAACAGATGCCAAACACAAGGAAATATTAAAGAAGATTTTTAAGAAGGCTACTGCTCGCTAAAGAAGAGAGCAGCAGAGGGACGATTGGCGACCTGATTCTGATTATGATATCCTGATTGTTTTTGAGCAAAAAGATACCTTTAAACTTCAATCACCACTATCTGAATATCCATTACATTTGTTCCTGTCGGTCCGGTGATTAACAATCCGTCAATTCCTTTGAAGAAATTGTATGAGTCGTTATTGTTTAAATACTCAAGAGGATTTATGCCAATAGCCCTTGCTTTCTTAACAGTCTCACCATCTACAATTGCCCCTGCTGCATCTGTCGGTCCATCTGTTCCATCTGTTCCTGCAGAAAGAAGGGTTATACCGTCAATGCCATCAATCTCCATTGCAAAGGATAAGGCAAGCTCCATATTCCTGCCTCCGATGCCGTTGCCTTTGACCGTAACGGTTGTCTCTCCACCAGAGATCAGGCAGATTCTCTCATTACGCTTTACGCTTAACGCATTATGAGCCTTTTTGGCAAGCCATCTCCCAGCATCCCTTGCCTCACCTGTGAGTTCAGAGGTGATTATCTCTGATTGAAACCCTAATTCCTCAGCCTTTTGTTTTGCAGCATT
>JBBIPQ010000210.1:0-1863 GCA_037442785.1 Nitrospirota bacterium | reverse complement strand
AAGGTTCTGCATAGTGACGAGCGGAAGGAGACCGAATAGGAAAGAGATATTATCAATAGCAAAGACAGTGGAACAGATAAGGGGAATAGGGCTTCTGCCATGCGCCACCCTCGGCCTTGTCAGTAAAGAGGATCTAAGGATACTGAGAGACAGCGGCCTTGAAAGGTACCACCACAACTTAGAGACATCTGAAAGATTCTTTCCATCTGTATGTTCAACCCACAGTTATATGGAAAAGCTCAAGACCATTGAGGCTGTAAAAGAGGCTGGCTTGTCCCTCTGTTCAGGAGGGATATTCGGTCTTGGTGAGGACTGGCATGACAGGATACAGATGGCCATGAGGCTTAGAGAATTTGATGTTGACTCTGTTCCCATTAACTTCCTGATACCTATTAAGGGGACCCCCCTTGGGGAGAGACAGATGCTCAACCCCCTTGAGGCATTAAGGATTGTGAGCATCTACAGGTTCATGCTTCCTGAAAAACAGATACGCATCTGCGGAGGAAGAAGACAGGTCCTCGGGGAATTCAATTCCATGATATTCATGGCAGGGGCTGATTCTGTCCTGACAGGCAATTATCTCACTACTACAGGGAAAAGCTATGATGATGACCTGAGACTGATAAAGGATATGGGATTGGAGGTGCTGTCATCCTGAGTATCAAGGAAAGGTTCCTTAATCAGGTTAAAGATACCATATCAAGATACTCCATGCTCTCCAGCAAAGAGACCGTGCTTGTGGGATTATCAGGCGGACCTGATTCGGTATGTCTTCTTCATGTCCTGTCAGGGTTAAGAGAAGAGATGTCCCTGAGCCTTTATGCAGCCTATATTGATCATGGGCTGAGACCTTTAGAGACACCAGGGGAGATAGAATTCTGCAAGGGCCTTTGCAAGAATCTTGGTATTCCCTTGAAAGTGAGGTCTATAAATGTCAGTGAATATGCGGTTAAAAGAGGACTGAGCAAACAGGAGGCAGCAAGGTATCTAAGGTATAACGCCATTGAGGAGATCGCTGCCGAGGTAAAGGCATCAAAGATCGCCCTTGGCCATAATGGGGATGATCAGGTCGAGACATTCTTTATAAATGTACTCAGGGGTACTGGACCTGCGGGTCTTTCTGGTATCCCCCCTGTAAGAAAAAATATAATAAGGCCATTAATAGAGAGGACTCGATCAGAGATCCAGGAATTCCTTGAAGAGGGGAAGATCAACTACATAATGGATTCTTCCAATCTAAAAAAGGATTATCTGAGAAACTGGGTAAGGCTTTCTCTCATACCCGAATTAAAAAAGGTCAATCCCTCCCTGACAGAAACCATGACAAGGATGATGGATATATTGAGGGAGGAAGAGGGTTACTTTGACATACTCGTTACAAAGGCACTCATGAGGATGATAACCCGAAAAAGGAAAGACTCTATAGAACTCTTTATCTCTCCTATGGAGACTATTCAAAAGGTGCTATTGAGACGGATCCTAAGGAGAGTAATTGCTGAGATGAAGGGGTTAAGGCGGATAGGATTTACCCACATTGAGGACATCATTGATCTGATAAAAAAAGGTAAGGCTGGTGATAGGCTTTATCTGCCTGACGATCTAAGGGTAATTAAGGGTTATTCCACCCTGATAATAACAAAAGAGCCTCCGATAAGGATCAACAAGTATCCCCTTCCAGTCCCTGGAGAGGTATTCATAAAAGAAACTGGAATAATAATAAATGCAAGAATCCTTGATGGGGTAGATGACCTGGGCGACGGCAGATATACACTGACCCTTGATGCTGACAGAACAGCACAGGACCTTAGCATAAGGGCAAGGCAGAAGGGAGATTTCTTTTATCCCCTCGGTCTTGGAAAGAGA
>JBBIPQ010000209.1:0-1897 GCA_037442785.1 Nitrospirota bacterium | reverse complement strand
CATTGTCTGAGGGAGGACCTGAATAAGAAGGCAAAAAGGGTCATGGCTGTACTTAGACCCCTCAGGGTAGTAATAGAGAATTACCCTGATAGTCTTGTTGAGGAGATGGATGCTATCAATAATCCGGAAGACCCTTCAATGGGGACAAGGAAGGTTCCCTTCTCAAAGGTCATATACATAGAGAGGGATGACTTTCGGGAGCAACCCCCAAAGGATTTCTACCGCCTCGCCCCTGAAAGAGAGGTAAGGCTAAGGTACGCCTATTTCATAAGGTGTAAGGATGTGGTTAAGGACAGAGACGGTAACATCTTAGAATTACGATGTACCTATGACCCTGCCACAAGGGGAGGGGATGCCCCTGATGGAAGAAAGGTGAAAGCAACCCTTCACTGGGTTTCAGAGGCACATGCAATCAGGGCTGAGGTGAGACTCTATGACCATCTTTTCAAGGTGCCTGACCCAGATGAACTTGAAGATTTCAGGACAGGTATAAATCCCGAATCCCTCATTGTATTAAAGGACTGTTACCTTGAGCCTTCCCTTTCCTCTGCAAGGCCTGGTGGCATATTCCAGTTTGAAAGGCTGGGATACTTTGCAGTGGATCCTGATTCTGTAGAGGGAAGCCTTGTATTCAACAGAACGGTTACCTTGAAGGACACATGGGCAAAGATAGAAAAGAAAAGGGGAGTAGGGGGAGATAGTGGCTAAGGTTGCCTATCTTGACTGTTTTGCCGGTGTTAGTGGCGATATGCTCCTTGGTGCAATCGTTGATGCTGGCGTTAAGCTGGTAGAAATCAAGAAGGCTCTCGAGGGCCTTAGCATTAAAGGCTATGAGATCAAAGAGGAGAGGGTTAAGAGGTCTTTTATTGAGGCGACAAAGGTCACGGTTCGGGTTAAGGAAAAAAAGGAAATCGTAAGAAGATGGGGGGATATCGAGAAGATCATTAACAAGGCGAACCTTCCTGAGGAGATCAAAAAAAGGGGGCTTGGTATCTTCAAACATCTCTTTGAGGCTGAGGGAACTGTTCATGGACAACCTTATGATGAGGTTCATCTCCATGAACTGGGTGCCATAGACTGCCTCATTGATATCTTTGGTTCACTCCTTGGATTTCACTTACTCGGGATAAAGAAGGTATATTGCTCTCCAGTGAATCTTGGCAGCGGAACCATAAAGACAGAGCACGGCATCATGCCAGTTCCATCTCCGGCAGTTATAGAACTCCTCAAGGGCAGACCTGTATATTCCTCAGGCCCGAATCATGAATTGACAACCCCCACGGGCGCTGCGATCATCAGGGAGGTCGTCAGTGAGTTTGGGGCATTGCCTGAGATGAGTGTTATCTGCAGAGGATACGGGGCTGGAACCAGGGATTTTGTGGGTTTCCCGAATACCTTGAGGATCATTGTTGGTGAAAAGTTAACTGATGATGCAAGACCTGACCTGCAGCATAATCTCACCGATGCCATCTTGAGGGAAAATGGTCCTGAGATGATTACGGTCATCGAGACAAATATAGATGATATGAACCCACAGATATACGAATACCTCTTTGAGAGACTCTTCGATGCTGGTGCAATCGATGTATTCCTGACGCAGGTGATCATGAAGAAGGGCAGACCAGGGATTCTCCTCACTGTCCTGTGTGATGAGAAGCAGAGGTTTGAGATAGCAAGTATACTATTCAGGGAGACCACAACTCTTGGTGTAAGGTACTATAAGATGTCAAGGTTGACCCTTAAGAGAGAAACAAAAGAGGGTAGATATGGTGATGAGACAGTCAGAGTTAAGGTCGCAATCTTTGATGGTAAGGAAAAGACAAATCCCGAATATGAAGATTGTAAAAGGATAGCAATAGAAAAGGGCATCCCTCTGATTGAAGTGATGAAAGGAATA
>JBBIPQ010000208.1:0-1898 GCA_037442785.1 Nitrospirota bacterium | reverse complement strand
TTCAGGGTTGATGACGCCTTTCCTGTTGATATAAGAAGGTTAGAGAATATACCACCTGTTAAGAGATCAAGGGTCTTTCTTGGTTATCCCGCTGAGAGGGAAGATGCTGAGGTGGAGGCACCGGATGAGACGATAAGCCCAAGGTTATGGAAGCTTTTGACTGATATAAACACAAAGCTGAGCCTCATCCTTGAAAAACTTCAGTTCGATGATGAGGGTTTTGTCAAGGCAGAGGTGAGGCATGTCAATGTAAGTGCCTCTGGCATAAAGTTCAGGTTAAACGAAAAGGTGGAGGTTGGCGATACAGTAGAGATAAAGATGCTCCTTCCCACATGCCCGCCAACAGGCATAATAACCTATGGAAATGTGGTGAGGGCAAAGGACATCGGGAATGGCCAGTATGAGGTTGCCCTCCATTTCACAGATATAGAGGATGAGGTGAGGGATGAGATAATTCAATATACCCTGAAGAGACAGAGGGAAATAATCAGAAGGCAGAGGAAGCAGAGGATTGACTAAGGGTGATAATGGATGGATCGGGCGAGCATAATAGGAATTGTGCTGGGTGTATCAGCCATTATCCTGGGGAATGTGCTCGAGGGCGGAAAGATAAGGTCACTCCTTCAGCCAACAGCAGCAGTGATAGTGTTTGGTGGAACCTTTGGAGCCACTCTCTTGAGTGCACCCCCTGGTATCATCCTGAGGGCAGCTCTTTCTATCAGGGATGTCTTCTCAGGGAAAAGGGATGAAAGGGAATCTCTGATAAGGGAGATAGTAAGGTTTGCCACAATAGCAAGGAGGAATGGATTGATAGCCCTTGAATCAGAGATCGAGAGGATAGAAAACCAATATTTCAGGAGGGCTATGAGGCTTGCTGTGGACGGCATGAGCCCAAAGATGCTGAGGGAGACAATGGAACAGGACAATATATGCTTTGAAGAAGAAAAGAGGCGGATTGCAAAGGTATATGAGACAGCCGGGGGATTTGCCCCTACCATAGGTATCATTGGAGCTGTGCTCGGTCTTATCCATGTGATGGAAAATCTCTCGGATCCTTCTAAGTTAGGGGCTGGCATAGCTGTTGCCTTTGTGGCAACCATATACGGGGTTGGTTCAGCCAATCTGATATTTCTGCCCATCTCAAAGAAACTCATAAACAGATTCAATGAGGAACTTCAGACAAGGCAGATGATCCTGGAAGGTATCTCCGGCATTCAGACCGGGATAAACCCCCATTACCTTGAAGAGAGGTTAAGGGTATATTTGTGATCGGGACAATGAGGGCGAAAAGGTTAATTAGATGAAGAGAAAGAGAGAGGAGGAAGAAAACACAGACAGATGGGTTGTATCCTATGCAGACTTCATCACCCTTCTCTTTGCCTTTTTCACCACTATGTATGCTTTAAGCCATGTTGACCTTGGAAAACTGGAGATGTTTGCAGGTTCCATGAGGTCCGCCTTTAAGGCAAACGGGGCAGAACGGATGACGGTTATTGAGGGTATCAAGCCAGTTGATTACGGAATATTTGAGATAGAGAAGGATATAAGGACCGTAATTGGTAAATTTGATAAAATAGAGGGTATAACAACAGTGATTGATGATAGGGGGTTGAGGTTAATCTTGAATGAATCTGTCCTCTTTGATTCAGGTTCAGCAATACTGAAGGAAAGGGCAAGGGAGATTTTATCACAGGTTGTGCCCGTAATAAAAAAAGTGAAGAACCGTATATCCATTGAGGGGCATACTGATAATGTCCCTATCAAAAATGCGAGATACCCTTCAAACTGGGAATTATCCGTGGCAAGGGCAATGTCTGTTCTCATGTATCTAATTGAGGACCACAGGATTGACCCTTCAAGGCTATCTGCCTCTGGTTATGGTGAATGGAGACCCATTG
>JBBIPQ010000207.1:0-1899 GCA_037442785.1 Nitrospirota bacterium | reverse complement strand
GGGATAGGTGTGGTAATCAAAACAGAAAACGAGAAAATAGAATTATCTGAGTATATCGGTATAGCTACCAATAACATGGCGGAATATACAGCCCTCCTGAAGGGCCTATCAAAGGCAAAGAAACTCGGTCTTGAGAGGGTTGATGTCTTACTCGATTCTGAACTACTCGTCAAGCAGATAAGGGGAGAGTATAGTGTGAAGAGCGAGTCCCTCAAGGGACTTTACAATAAGGTTATGTCTCTTTTAAAAACATTTAAGGCCTACAGTATAAAACATGTACCAAGGGAGAAGAATGCTGAAGCTGACAAACTCGCAAAGGAGGCCGTAAAAAAAAGTAGGGGAGCATTGCAATACAGCCCAATTAAGGAGATGTGATCTATGGCCTATGAATTCTTATTGCCTGATCTCGGAGAGGGGATGACAGAGGCAGAGATCAGAAAATGGCTTGTCAAAGAGGGAGATGCTGTTGAAGAACATCAGATCGTACTCGAGATAGAGACAGACAAGGCAGTTGTAGAGGTCCCATCCCCAGTAAAGGGGAAGGTTCTCAGCATAAATAAGGATATTGGTGATATTGCAAAGGTCGGGGAACTACTCATGGTAATAGCCCAGGATGCAGAAGAAGAGGTTGTCGCTGAGAAGGCAAAAAGGACCAGTTCTGTATCTGTTGTGGGAGTCCTTCCACAGGAGGAAGAGGTCCTTGCTACTCCAGCTGTCAGGGCCCTTGCAAGGGAACTCGGGGTAAGGATCGAGGACATTAAAGGATCTGGCCCTGGTGGGAGCATAACAAAGGAAGACGTCATTGAGGCATCCAAGAGATTGACTTCAACAGAGGATCAGTTTGGCCCTGTGGAGAGATTACCCATAAGGGGTCTAAGAAGGACCATATCAAAAAACCTGCTACAATCTCAGAGGACTACAGCCTTTGTTACAGGTATGGATGAGGCAGACATAACAGAGTTATGGCATTTGAGAGAGAGGGAGAAGAGGTCTATCGCAGACAAAGGGATACACCTCACCTTTATGCCCTTCTTTATAAAGGCTGTTCATCATGCCCTCCTTGAACATCCTCTGCTTAATGCCTCTGTCGATGAAGAAAGGGAAGAGATAATCATAAAGAGATATTACAATATAGGTATAGGTGTTGATACACCCGATGGTCTTATGGTTCCTGTAATAAGAGATGTTGACAAGAAATCTATACTTGACCTTGCTAAGGAGATACAGGAACTGAGCCAGAAGGCAAGAGAAAGAAGGATAAAGGTTGAAGAGATGAAGGGAAGCACTTTCACTATAACCAATTACGGACATTTTGGTGGAACCTTTGCAACACCAATAATAAACTACCCTGATGTAGCTATACTCGGAACAGGACGTATATCTGATAAGCCCTGGGTTAAGGAAAGCCAGATAGTGATAAGGAAGATCCTTCCCCTTTCCTTAACATTTGACCACAGGGTCACAGATGGGGTCGATTCAGCAAAGTTCCTCTCGAAGGTAATTCGATACCTTGAGGACCCAGCACTTTTGTTTATTGAAAGCACTTGATTCATATCTCCTTATTGGTTCTCTTCTGATAGAATTCACACTTTCTGCAGTCCTCAAATTTTTGTGCAAAGGTCCCCTGAATCTTTCCCTCACAGAATGTGCCAGCCACGAACAGGACTTCCCTATTTTGTGATAAAATATGCTTACTTTAACTCATTAGGAGGTACCTATGAAGGTGATTGAGGGAGAACTTCAGGCAAAGGGCTTAAGGTTTTGCATTATCGTGAGTAGATTTAATGACTTTATAACATCAAGGCTCCTTGATGGTGCACTGGATGCCCTTATCAGACACGGTGCTGATGAAAAGGACATAGAGGTGATTAAGGTGCCAGGCTCTTTTGAGATACCGAT
>JBBIPQ010000206.1:0-1919 GCA_037442785.1 Nitrospirota bacterium | reverse complement strand
CTTGCTGAGGGTGACCTGAGGGTAACCATAGAAGGTGACGGCTCGGGTGATGAAATAGGAGTTCTTTCAAGGAGTATGAACAGGATGGTACAGTCCTTCAGTAAAACTATAGACAGTATTCTATCATCTGCCAATAAGGTTGTTAGCACCGTTGATTCTCTGAGAACAGCCTCGGAGAAGACAACAGAAGGTGCCAGAAACCAGTCTGCCCAGGCCCATCAGATAGCAACAGCAGCGGCGGAGATGAGCCAGACCATAACAGATATAGCCAGGAATACCTCAAGGGCATCGGAATCCTCATCAGAGGCACTTGATATCGCAAAGAGTGGACAGGAGGTGACTGAGATTGCTGTTGAGACGATCGGAAGGGTCTATAACTCGACAGTGGAACTTTCAAGCCTCATTGACAGATTAAATAAACGATCATCAGAGATAGGCGATATAGTGATATTGATTAAGGAGATAGCTGACCAGACAAACCTCCTTGCCCTGAATGCTGCAATTGAGGCTGCCCGGGCTGGTGAACAGGGACGGGGATTTGCTGTTGTGGCTGATGAGGTGAGGAAACTTGCTGAGAAGACCATAAAGGCAACAGCAGAGATATCTGAAAAGATAAGGACTGTTCAGGAGGAATCTGAACAGACCGCATCCTCAATGACAGAGGCATCAAAGAATGTGACAAAGGCGACAGGTCATGTAAAGAACCTGAGCAATGTCCTTCAGGCAATAGTTGACTCTGTTCAGAAGGTGAGGGATGAGATAACCCAGATAGCGACCGCTGTTGATGAGCAGTCCTCAGCTTCAGAGGAGGTGGCGGGGAATATCGAGAAGACCTCAGAAATATCAAGGCAGATAGAGGCGATGGCAGAGAAGGTGATGCACCAGGTAAGCACCCTGACAGGGATCGCTGAGGAACTTAGGGTATCTACAGGGGGCTTTAAGACAAAAGGTAATGAACTCATGATACTTGACCTTGCGAAGGAAGACCACAGGACATGGGTGAATAAGATTGCAGCCCACATGAGGGGTGATGAGAGACTCGATCCTGAGAAACTGTCAGACCACACATCCTGCCGTTTCGGGAAATGGTATTACGGCGAGGGGATGCAGATGTGCGGGAATCTCAAATCATTCAGAGAGATTGAGGCATATCATGACAGGGTTCACTCCCTGGGAAAGGAGATAGTTCTTTCCTGTAACTCAGGGGATAAGGCAAAGGCGGAAAGGCTGTTTAAAGAGATGGAAGATGTATCACACCATATCATAAAACTTTTTGACGAGATCAAGAAAGAGTGTAAAAAGGAGGTTCTATGACGATCACAAAAAAGCTTTATCTTGGTATCTTTGCAGTTTCAGCCGTTATTGTGGGTCTTGCTGCATTCTTTGTATTGAGCTTTGAAAGGGGTCATGATAAGCTTGAGGCAGTAAAGGAGTATCCAGAGATCCAGGCAATCCTTGGTTCACGCACCATAGACCATTACAAATGGGCAGAGGCCCTTGCAGTAGGAACGATCATGCTCGGAAAGGAGTTCAATAAGGCTACTGACCCAACCCAGTGTGAGCTTGGTAAGTGGTACTACAGTTTCAAGCCACCAGAGGAACTCAAGGAGGAATATAAAAAGATAGAAGAACCCCATAAAAGGCTTCATGCAACAGCCCCCAAGATAATCGCTGCCATGAAAGAGGGCAAGGTTGACCTTGCTAAAAGGATATATCATGAAGAGACAGCCCCTGCCCTTACAGATGTCCAGGAAGCCCTTACAGAGATGAGGGTTGGAGTGAAGAAACTAATAGGCAGGGATATAGGGGCTGTTCACAGGATGCAAAATAATATGCAAAATATTGCGATTGCCGTCTATGTCATTGTTATAGCAGGTCTTCTTTTTAGTGCCATCCTTTTCCTTGTTAGGCCTTTTAAA
>JBBIPQ010000205.1:0-1921 GCA_037442785.1 Nitrospirota bacterium | reverse complement strand
ATATACCCCCTGTCTTATCGAGTAGGCACCTTCCGCAGAGGGAACACCTCTCATCAAACATCTGATACCTTGTCATATTTCCAAGGAACATGCTGTCATTGGTTGGGAATACCGGCTTATCCTCAAAGATCTCGACAGCAGCCTGAGTTCCAGCACCACAGGACATTACCAGTATGCAATCTGACTTATCCAGTTCTTCCCTATATTTCTTCAATTCAGTCTTTGTTCCAAGGACCTGACATCCTGTTTTTGCCACAATGCCACCTGTGACGACCTTACCCTCTGCCTCGAGTGCCCCTTTCATGGCCTTTACCTCAGGCTCACCGCCAGTGCCACAGAGGCTTGCACATTCAGAACAGCCAATAAGGAAGAAACTCCTGTATTCCTTTATGTTTTCCATCAGTTCCTGGAAATCCCTCTTTTTTGTTACAATCATCCCCTTCTCCTAAATTTACATCCTATAACAAATCTCTCCAATATAAACGTTAAATGGGCATAAGACCGTCTCTTTTTGTTTTTTTGGTCTTATGCCCGTTAAAATAATTTCCCCACTTTATTTTGTACAGGAGCGATCCCGCTATTTCCCTGTTACATGAAACCTTGCTGAATTGACCGTATTCTTCATGAGCATGGTTATGGTCATAGGACCAACCCCGCCAGGTACAGGCGTTATTGCACCAGCAATCTCCTTGGCTGCATCAAAGTCCACATCCCCTTTCAGGATTGGAACGGGCTTTCCAGTCTTCTCGCTGATCTTTTCTCCGACCCTATTAACGCCCACATCTATTACACACGCCCCTGGTTTTATCCATTCAGGCTTAACAAGATGGGGAACCCCCGCAGCAACGATTAATATATCTGCCCTTTTACAGTGTGCCTCTAAATTCTTTGTTCCTGTATGGGCAACAGTGACCGTGGCATTAGCACCCTTTGCCTTCTGCATCATCATTATAGCTATCGGCTTACCCACTATGTTTGAACGGCCTACCACGACCACCTCAGCCCCTGACGTCTCAAAACCTGACCTTACAATCAGCTCCTGAATGCCTGCAGGAGTACAGGGAAGAAACCTGGCCTCTTCCCCTCCTATTACAAGACGACCGAGATTGACAGGGTGAAAGCAGTCAACATCCTTATCAGGGTCAATGGCGTTGATGACCTTTTTCTCATTTATGTGCCTTGGCAGTGGTAATTGAACGAGGATACCGTGAATCTTTGGATCCTTATTATATTTATCAATAAGACCAAGGAGTGTCTCCTCTGAGATATCCTCTGGCTGATCATCCTGAACAGAGTAAAAACCAAGCTCATGGGCAGTCTTTTGCTTTGCCGTAACATAACTCACAGAGGCGGGATTCTTACCTACAAGGATCGTTACAAGCCCCGGGGCTATCCCGTATCTTTCCTTGAGTTCTTCTACCTCCTTTTTCAACTCTTCCCTTATCTGGGCTGCAATCTCTGTGCCGCTAATTATCCTTGCTGCCATAATACCTCCTTATTCCCTTGTTTTTATAAGCTCAAGCATCTCATCCCTTGTTGATTGCTTGCTCCTGAATATCCCTCTGACTGCTGAGGTAACGGTCCTGGAGCCTGGTTTTTTTATTCCCCTCATACTCATGCACAGGTGCTCTGCATCAATTATGACCATACAACCCTTTGGCCTCAGTTTTTCCATTATAAGGTCTGCCAGCTGGGCAGTTAACCTCTCCTGAACCTGTGGTCTCTTTGCAAAGATCTCCAGTGCCCTTGCAAGGGCGCTTATGCCGACGATCCTTCCCCCTTCCGGAATATAGGCAATATGGGCCTTACCAGCGAAGGGTAGCAGATGGTGTTCGCAGACTGAATAAAAGGGTATATCCTTGAGTAGGACCATCTCATCATGCCTTTCACCCTCCATTGGTTTGAGTATCTCCTCTGGAGA
>JBBIPQ010000204.1:0-1925 GCA_037442785.1 Nitrospirota bacterium | reverse complement strand
TACAGGTTGTATTCCCCTATTAAGAGCTATTATCTTTTTGCTTGGAAAGGAGCCACCAATTTTAAGGGCTGATGTGATAAAGACATTTCAGGAGATTGCCGCTGACTCCAGTGTTTATGAAGCACTTACCCTGTTAAGGAATAAACAGATCAAGCCTTTAAGCTCAGAACTTAATCACATCTTTGACCGCTACTATAAATCTCTCGAAAAGATCAGCAAGATTATAGATGACCTCAGGTCTTAAGGCAAAAAAAAGAAGACAGAGCGACAAAGTGCGAAAGATCAGAAGCCCGGAAGATCATAAGGAATTCCATAGTGTAACTTCCGTGCTTCCGCTTTTCCGCTTTTTCACTCTTCTGATAGTCTGCCTTCTGTCATCTGTCATGAGACTGTCGTCGGGATGTTCTCTGTCTTATGCAGCCACTCCTGAGCCACCCTTAATGCCGTCTAATTATGTTGTTGACCTCGCAGGGATTATCAGAGACGATGTTGAGGCGCAACTGAACTCTTACTTAAAAGAGCTTGAACAAAAGACGACAGCACAGGTTGTTGTCCTTACAGTCCAGAGCCTTGATGGAGAAGATATCGAGTCCTTTTCTCTGAGAACAGCGGAAAAGTGGAAGCTTGGACAGAAAGGAAAGGACAATGGTCTTTTGATAACCGTCGCACTTCAGGACAGAAGATATCGGTTTGAGGTGGGCTATGGTCTTGAAAGTATTTTACCTGACAGCCTTGTCGGTTCTATCGGAAGGCAATACATCGTCCCTTATTTCCGGAAAGGCGATTACAGCACAGGTATATTCAATGCTACTATTGCTGTTGTCAAGACTATCTCTGCCAGTGAAGGCGTTGTGATAACAGGGATGCCGAAAATAACCGAACGAAGCAAAGAAGGAACGAAAAGGGAATTTATTATTCATTCAATAGCATCCCTTATAGTCCTTATGATTCTCTTTCTTCAGATTTTTGGTTTAATCTATCACAGGAGGCATAAACGGAGTGGATGGTCAGGTTTCTTTTTGGGAGGTTCAGGAGGCGGATTCGGAGGTGGGGGTGTCGGTGGCTTTGGCGGAGGAGGTGGAGGAGGATTCGGAGGCGGAGGCGCGTCGGGGAGTTGGTGAAAATAACAGAAATTTTAGTTGCTTAAGAGATATCGTAAAGTAGGAGGTTTTTATGAGCAATGGATTAAAGATTGCATTGGCAGTTGTGGGAGCAATTGTATTAATCGGCATCGTTATTGTTGGATGGGGCATTGGTCAATACAACAAGGTAATCAGTATGGATGAACAGGTGAAGGCACAGTGGGCTCAGGTCGAAAACCAGTTGAAGAGGAGATATGACCTTATTCCCAATCTTGTGGAGACTGTCAAGGGATATGCAAAACATGAAAAGGAGATCTTCGAAAATATAGCAGAGGCAAGGACAAAGTATTTTCAGGCCCAGACCCCTGCGGATAAGATCAGGGCATCGAATGAGCTTGAAGGGGTGCTTTCAAGGCTTCTCTTATTGAGGGAGGCATATCCTGAACTGAAGGCTAATGAGAACTTCCTCAAACTTCAGGACAGTCTTGAGGGAACGGAGAACAGGATTTCTGTTGAGAGAAAACGCTATAATGAGGCTGTCCAGGCTTTAAATACTTACAGGAGGACCGTCTTTGGAAGGATAATCGCCGCAATAGCAGGCATTGGCGAGGCAGCCTATTATGAGATACCGGCTGCTGAGAAAGAGGCTCCAAAGGTGAAATTCCCATAGACCCTTTTGCAACTGTGCCGAAGAAAAGAGAGCGAAAGTGAGCAGTAGAGCAAAAGAGCAGTAGCTACACAAAGGAATAATTACACTGCTGTCCAAAATAAAGTGACAGAGGTTATTTTAATGGGCATAAGACCTCAAAAACACAAAAGAAAGCGGGCACCCCAAAAAATCGA
>JBBIPQ010000203.1:0-1947 GCA_037442785.1 Nitrospirota bacterium | reverse complement strand
TAAGGCGTCAGGGCTGATAGGAAGATTTGTTAAATTGACCATATTCCTTCTTGCAGTGACAATGGCGCTTGAGCAATTAGGTATTGGTAGAGAAACGATAATCATTGCCTTTGCAATAGTGTTCGGAGGAATCGTTCTCGCCCTTTCCATTGCATTTGGACTGGGGGGAAGGGATATTGCAAAGGATTACCTTGAGAAGAAGATGAAGGGTGAAGAAAAAGACGAGATTAAACATATATAAGCAATCAAGGTGGCGATGGAGTATCCGAGTTTCCTGCCTCTGACATGCTGGCCGTTTTATTATTTCGGGCATTTTCTGTAAAAGCTGAAGATCGATAATAAAATCGGACAGTAATCAACATATTTTATGCTACCATAAAAATTATGCAATTGGAATTTTTAAAATCATTAGTCTTAATCTTTGGTGTCTCGGCCATAGTGGTTTTTGCACTGGGAAGGCTAAGGATTCCGTCTATTGTTGGTTTTCTTGTAGCAGGGATAATCCTTGGTCCTCACGGATTTCAGTTTATCAAGGATGTCCACGAGGTGGAACTTCTTGCAGAGATTGGCGTGATACTGCTCATGTTTACGATTGGACTTGAGTTTTCCCTGAGAAATCTTATGATGTTACGCACCCAGGTGCTTGGCGGTGGGATCACCCAGGTAACACTAACAGTAATTGCAGTGGCTATAATGAGTTACTTATGCCTTAATCAAAGGGTCAATGCAGCCCTGTTTGATGGTTTTCTTATAGCCCTGAGTAGCACAGCGATTTTGATTAAACTCCTCATGGACAGGGCAGAGATAAACTCGCCACAGGGAAGGACCTCTGTCGGGATACTATTGTTTCAGGATCTCTGCGTTGTGCCTTTTATGCTTCTGATCCCGATTCTCTCGGGAAATAGCGGAAGCCTTCAGAATATAGCACTGACGATGCTAAAATCCTTTACCCTTCTTGGGGTAGTTCTTATTGCTGCAAGATGGGCTGTGCCCTTTATACTGCACGAGATAGTTAAGACAAAAAGCCGTGAATTGTTTATCATAACAATAATCCTACTCTGTATTGGTACTGCCTTTTTTACATCTAAACTTGGTCTTTCCCTTGCCCTCGGTGCATTCCTTGCTGGAATTGTTATCTCAGAATCTGAATACGCTTCCCAGGCAATAGCGGATATAATGCCTTTTAAGGAGAGTTTTATTGGCTTGTTTTTCATATCAATCGGAATGCTCATGGATATTAGCTTTCTTAGGACAAACATCATCACTGTTCTGGGTGCTGTTTTTTCTATAATTATTATCAAGTCCTCAATAACAGCACTTGCATCCCTGGTAACGGGACAACCTTTAAGGATATCCATCCTGAGCGGTCTTTATCTTTCTCAGATAGGAGAGTTTTCCTTTGTCCTTGCCCTTGCAGGCAAGAAGGCAGGGCTACTTGAAGAATACGGGTATCAGATATTCCTCTCTGCATCAGTAATCACCATGCTTTTGACACCTTTTATTATCATCATCTCACCCCGTATCTCTGAATATCTCATATCCACCCTGCCATTGAAAAGTTTTGAGAGAATTAGAAGGAAAAGGATGAAGGAAGAGACACCAGTGAAGAAATCAAACCATGTAATAATAATTGGATTTGGAGTTAACGGAAGGAATCTTGCAAAAGTTTTGAGGGAATCCGGCATTCCATATGTTGTTTTAGAAATGAATGCAAATACAGTCAAAAAAATGAAGAAAAAGGGAGAACCAATATATTACGGCGACGGTACAAGTCGTGAAATACTCCATAAGTTGGGAATCCAGAGGGCAAAAGTGCTTGTTATAGCCATATCGGATCCAGCTGGCACAAGAAGGATTGTGCAGATTGCAAGACAGGAAAATCTTGAGATACATATAATCGTTCGAACCAGGTATGTCGCGGAGGTGGATGATCTCATAAGATTGGGT
>JBBIPQ010000202.1:0-1951 GCA_037442785.1 Nitrospirota bacterium | reverse complement strand
GAGGGATGAGGTATGTCCTCGATTCCCTTTAGTCTTACGCCAAGAACAGCCTCCTCTGAATCAAAGAAACCTCCGTTATCCCTATCCCATAACTTCTCAATACAGATATCCATGAGTCTTTCAGCTTCCTTTAAATAACGGTCATTCCCGGTAACCTCGTAAGAACATATCAGTGCATCTATGAGATAAACATAATCATCAAGCATTCCCTTAACATCTTCTGAATGGAAGAGTTCATTATCCATAAATCTGAGCTTAAGCAGTCTTTTAAGGCTCTTTAAGGCAATGTCCCTGAGGGTCTGATTTTTTAGTATCCTGTATGCCCTGAGATAGGCTGAGATGAGCATACCGTTTAAGGATGTATAGATGTTTTTATCAACAAAGGGTGATTCCTTTCTGTTCCTGTAATCCAGGAGCTTTTCCATAGCAGTTTTTATGCGATTTTTCACAAGCTCCTCATCTTTATTTAATATACTCACAATCTCCGGTATTTCCCTTGAGATAAAAAGGACATACTTTGAGGGGTCGTGATGCATCCTGCCTTTTTCGTTTAAAAGATAAAGTGAGAAGATCTCAAATTCTTCCCTGTCTAAAAGATCCTTCAACTCCTCTTTCCGCCATGTGAAATAACCACCCTCGTCATCAGGGGTTATGTCTGCATCCTGGGAGGCATAGAAGCATCCCTCCCTTTCTGAAAGGACCATAACTATGAATCTTATGATTCCCTCTGCAACCTCTCTGAAGTACGAATCACCGAATACAGCGTATGCGTCAAGATAATTTCTCAGAAGCCAGGCGTTGTCATCAGCCATCTTTTCAAAATGCGGAATAATCCATTCCGCATCAGTAGAATATCTGTGGAATCCTCCTCCAATCTGGTCGTGAATACCACCCTTTGCCATTGCATATAGGGTATTTTTTACAATCTTCCCTATGGTCTCATCTCTGGAAAAATAATACCGATTTATGAGAAACTCCAGAGCCCCTGGCATAGGAAACTTTGGGGCAAGACCAAACCCACTGTTCTGAGGGTCGTAAGAAGCGATAATTAATTCAATCCCTCTGTTAATTAAGTCCTCTGATATCCTTCCTGCTTCTTTTCTTTTTTGTTTCAGGACAGATATAAGTCTCTCTGTGTATTCTTCAATCCTGTCTTTGTGATTCCTATAAAACTCGTACACAGTGATGAGGACCTTTTTAAATCCCGGTCTACCGTATCTGTCCTCTGGAGGAAAATAGGTTCCACCAAAAAATGGCTTTCCATAAGGAGTTAGAAATACACTTAAGGGCCAGCCTCCTCCCATCCCCATTGTCTGGACAGCGAGCTGGTATCTTCTATCAATATCAGGTCTTTCATCCCTGTCAAGCTTTATACAGACAAATTTTTCATTGAGGAGACTTATTATCTCATCATCCTCAAAACACTCCTTTGCCATCACATGGCACCAGTGACACCATATAGCCCCAGAGCTTAAAAATACAGGTTTGTCTTCCCTTTTTGCCCTTTCAAAGGCCTCATCGCACCAGGGATACCAGTCTATTTTTTGGTATGATGAGTGTTTTAGATAGGAAGACTTTTCTCTTGTAAGTCTATTCAATACCGCCACCTTCTCTAATCCTTACGACCTCACCAGTATCCAGCTGATAATCTGAACCAGCTTGGATAATCCCATCTGCAGAGTATCCGAATTGAGACCAGTATCCTTCTCCACCCTTCTCAACAAATGTAAGTTTTGTTATTGTCTTTACATTTTTGTATCCGTACTTGAAGGGAATAATGAGTCTCAATGGTGCACCATGCTCTGGAGATAAGGGTTTATTATTCATGGTATGGACAAAAAGCACCCTTGGTTTGAGAAGGTCTTCAATGGAGATATATTCATAATAGTCGTCGGCACAATAAAAATACAAATACCTTGCATTATTTAATGGTTTGACTATCTCAAAGAGG
>JBBIPQ010000201.1:0-1985 GCA_037442785.1 Nitrospirota bacterium | reverse complement strand
ATCTATCCCTCCATCTGTAATACAGGGTCTGGCTGATCCTATGCTCCCTGCATATGTCAGCCACAGACCTGTTTTCCTTTAGCCCCTCAAGGACTATTGCCAGTTTCTCTTCTGCTGTCCATTTCCTTTGCTTCATATCCCTTACCTCCAGTTTAAAGGTTAATCTCTGCTTATGCAGAGTTTAACCTCTACAACCTCGGCATGTCTACCCAGCCTACACATTGATTGTGTCCATGCCTAGAGGGGTACAGTATAACCCCCTTTCTTTTTCTTACTTCAAGATTTTACACAAAAGATTTTACACTACCTTACAATGTAACGTATTGACTTTCCTTTGTGGACCGTTTATTATATTACCATAAATAAAACCCTTGACTGCGAGCGTTCTCGCTCAGGCAGGATGAAAATGGTGCTATATTAAAAGTGTAAATGAAAGTAAAAATACACATACACTTGCACGTAATACACACCCTGATTAAAGAATGCCAATGAATCTGCTGGATATTATAAAAAGGTATCTACGGATAAAGGATTCGGGGCTTCTTTCGATTAAGGTGGAGGGTGAAAGCCATCTTTTAAAGATATACCTTGACAAGGGTGAGGTTGTCTCACTGAGTCTTGGAAATTGCAAGGACGATGAGTGTCTTAAGAGATTGGAAGGTCTCGTTCCTGTAGAACATTTCTTTATGAGGGGTGTAAGGTCTCCATCACCATCAAAAGTGCCCTTAACCGAAAGGCTTGCAGCGCTTTCTGGCATGGGCGACGCAGAATTAATCGTCGAGACAATGCCTTCAAGCCGTGGTGTCGATATCCCGCCTGAGGCTATCGCAGCTATGGAAGAAGGGTTTATCGAGTTGATCGGACCTATAGGGAGGATGATGATAGATAATGTATTTTCCGAGGTCTCCTATAAGCGCGGCAATCCCATGTCATCGGAGGATTACTCCTATCTTTTAGAGTCCCTCATTAAGGAGCTTCCTGCTCAACAACAGGCATTATTCAGTGAGAGGTATGGGATGGGCGGGAGATGAGATTACACAATCAAGAGAAAATGCGGAGGTAACATTTTATGTTGAGAAACCTGAAGTTAAGAACGAGGTTTACTATTATCATGGTGATTGTTTATCTCTGTTCACTCCCGATTATGATCGCCGGCAGCTATTACATCCTGAAACAGAATGCGATCAGGGAGACGCTTGAGGAGTCAAATCTCATGCTGGCTGCAATGGAGGGGGCAAGGAAATACACAGGTGATGTCCTGAGACCTGCGGTCACAAAGGAGCTGCCAAACAGATTTATTGTCGAGGCTATGTCTGCTACATTTGTAGCAAAAGGTATAGAGAAGAGGATCAGGGAAAAGCTTCCGAGTTACTCCTTTAAAGAGGCAACCCTCAACCCCCTCAACCTCGAATACAAGGCTGATGATTTTGAGAAGGGGAAGATAGAAGATTTTCGGGCAGGCAAACTGACAAAGGAATGGAGGGGTTACAAGCAGACAGAGACAGGCAGTTTTTATGTGATAATGAGGCCTGTGGAGGTAAAGCCCGACTGCCTCAGGTGCCACGGTGACCCCGCATTTGCGCCTCCTGAGGTGAGGGAGAGATATGGGACGACACACGGCTATGGCTGGAAGGCAGGAGAGACCCAGACGGTCAACACTATCTATGTCCCTGCCGATGTTCCTATACAGAATGCAAAGAAGGCCCTTGCCCTTTTTTCCGTTATATACAGCCTGTTTTTCTTCGCAGTGATAATTGTTATCGATAGATTGATAAAGGCCAGCATCATCAAGCCCATAGAGCAGCTTGTGGATGCAGCGGATGAGATAAGCCGTGGTAGATTTGAGAGAGAGTTTGCAGTCAAAACCAACGATGAGATAAAGACCCTTGCGGATGCCTTTACGAGAATGAAGTTGAGCCTTATGAAGGCAATGGATATATTGAGGAAGAAATGATATGCCCAGAGGTAATGTAGTAGTTATTGAT
>JBBIPQ010000200.1:0-1999 GCA_037442785.1 Nitrospirota bacterium | reverse complement strand
TCTGATTGCGAGGGACGTAAACTCCCTTTTGAACGAGATTGATGGCAGAAAGGTCCAGACCGTCCTTGGAGAAAGGATAATGAGGACTCGGGATGTCTCTATAAATCGGGAAGAGATGAGCCTGAGGCTAAAGATACTCGCCCTTATAAGCGATCCGAATGTTGCCTATATACTCATGCTCCTGGGTTTTTACGGACTGTTCTTTGAACTTACAAATCCAGGGGCTATCTTTCCTGGCGTAATAGGAGGCATATGCCTGATCCTGGCCTTCTATGCCTTTCAGACCCTTCCAGTGAATTATGCTGGCCTTTTACTTATAATATTGGCAATAATACTTTTCATACTCGAGGTTAAGGTGGTCTCCCACGGTGTCCTGACAATAGGAGGGATAATATCAATGGTAATTGGCTCCCTCATGCTTTTTGAATCACCAGGGCCTTTTATAAAGCTATCTATCTATCTGATACTGCCAGCAGCAGTGGCAACTGCCCTATTCTTCACATTAACCATCAGTCTTGCCCTCAAGGCCTACAGAAGAAAACCTGTTACAGGCACTGAAGGACTTCTTGGAGAGGAGGGAATCGCAAGAACAGATATAACAAGTGATTGTGGAACTGCCCTTGTCCACGGTGAGATATGGCAAGCCTTTTCTGATGAAAGGATTGAAAAGGGTGAAAAGATTATCGTTGACGAAGTCAAAGGGTTAAGGATTAAGGTAAGAAAGAAAGGAGGATAATATGCCAGGCTTATTTGCACCATCCGTGATGAGTCTGCTGTTTGTCATATTCCTTGTTCTATATTTTCTCTCAAGCGCCATTAAGATTCTCAAGGAATATGAGAGAGGGGTTGTCTTCAGGCTTGGGAGGGTGATACCTGTAAAAGGCCCTGGTCTCGTGATCATCTGGCCCATAATAGATAAACTCGTCAGGGTCAGCCTGAGGACAGTGACCTTTGATGTTCCTTCCCAGGACATTATCACCCGGGACAACATTACCGTTAAGGTTAATGCAGTAGTATATTTCAGGGTCATAGACCCGATCAGGGCAATCACAGAGGTGGAGGACTATTTCTTTGCCACATCCCAGATAGCCCAGACAACCTTAAGATCTATCCTGGGACAGAGCCAGCTTGATGACCTCCTCACAAAAAGGGATGAACTGAACGCAGAACTCCAGAAGGTGATAGACTTTCAGACAGAACCGTGGGGCGTGAAGGTGACAGCCGTTGAGGTCAAGAATGTGGACCTTCCAACAGAGATGTTAAGGGCAATAGCTAGACAGGCAGAGGCAGAGAGGGAAAGGAGGGCAAAGGTAATCCATGCAGAGGGAGAATTTCAGGCTGCTCAGAAACTCGCAGAAGCGGCAAATATCATAGCCTCTCAGCCCATGGCATTACAACTAAGATTTCTCCAGACCCTTGTGGAGGTGGCAGCGGAGAAGAATTCAACAACCATATTCCCTGTGCCAATAGATCTTATTAAGCCTTTTTTAGAAAAATTAGAGAAGAAAGGATAAAAGGGGATTTTTAAAAACCGGATCTGGCTCAGACTCTTTTTACTGTTCGTAATAGTTGCGAGCATTACGATCCTGTTTTACGAGACAGGGTTAATACACTTTTTCCTTGATAAGGAAAAGATGTTAAGACTCCTTGACTCCCTCGGTCCCCTATCCTTCCTTGGTTTTATCCTTCTCCAATCAGCCCAGGTCGTAGCAGCCCCGATACCTGGTGAGGTGACAGGGTTGCTTGGTGGTTTCCTTTACGGCCCTGTCCTTGGCGTAGTACTTTCCACAATCGGGCTCACAATAGGTTCATATGTAGCCTTTGCCCTCGCCAGGGCCTTTGGAAGGCCCTTTGTTGAAAGGTTCGTAGATAAAAACACGATGAAGAGATTCGATTATCTCCTTCATCACAAAGGTGCCTTTCTTGTCTTTCTTCTCTTCCTTATCCCTGGTTTCCCAAAGGATTATCTCTGTTACATCCTTGGTCTTGGTCATCTAAC
>JBBIPQ010000199.1:0-2025 GCA_037442785.1 Nitrospirota bacterium | reverse complement strand
AGTTCAGCAGTAACCTCTAAGGGAATGTCAAGGAGAAAGTCTATGTCCCTCATACCTGATTCACCCTTTTCACCCTTTAACTCCTCAAAATTGGTCTCGCTAACCATCTCATTCTCTTGTTCCATATAGCCTCCTTAACAGGACTCCCACAAAATCTTTGATTTTGTGGGAAACCCTCTTTATGCTTGATTATCAAGCCTTGTGCTTATTACCTTTTTTATCTTCACTGCCTGGTTGCCTCTACTATAGCCAGGGGTTGCAGTAAATTTTGGACGCCCCTCAACCCTGACAACCACATCGTCCTGGACAGACTTTCCAAGGTTAATGATGCTGCCTGGTTTTAGATTCTTGAGGTCCTTGAGGGTTATCTCGACCCTTCCGAGTTCTGCAACAACCTCCACAGGGGAATCGAGCATGATCTCCTTAAGTCTTGCAACCCATCTCTGATCGATCTCAAACTTATCAGCCTGTATCCCTGAGTATAGCTTCTCCTTAATGGGCTCTATCATTGAATAGGGTATGCAGAAGAAGAGTTTCCCTGCGAAGTCCTCCACCTCCAGGTGGATTTCTATCTTGATCACTATCTCACTTGGGGTAACGATGGTAATAAATTGGGGATTCATCTCAGAGCCTATATGTTCTGGTCTTATGGGTATTATGCCGTTCCAGGATGTGGCAAGGTCATTTAGGGCGATATTAACTATCCTTCTTATTACCCTCTGCTCTATGGATGTAAAGGAACGCCCCTCTGACTTTACATGCCTTGCTCTATCGCTTCCAAAAAAGAACTCCACAAAGGCAAAGACAAGGGGTGCCTCAATAACGAGTAGGGAATAACCTTTCAGGGGCTCCATCTTGAATATATTGATGCTTGAAGGGAATGGAACTGTCTTCATAAAGTCCCCGAACTTTATAACCTCGATACCGTGGACAGATATATCAATGAATTTCATTATGAGGTTCGATACAGAGTTCCTGAAGAAACGGGCAAACCTCTCGTTTGCGATCTCAAGACCTGGCATCCTTCCCCGTACGATCCTTTCCTGGCTCGTAAGGTCATAGGGTCTGACACCAGCGAGTATCCTGTCCCTTGCTGTCTCTGTGTCTATCTCGCCAGATTGAACACCCTTTAATAGGGCATCTACCTCGTCCTGGGATAATATGTCACTCATTGCATTACAAACTCCGTAAAATAGATATTTTTGAAGATCTCCTTTCCTGATGCCTGATTTAGCCTGAGGAGAAGCTCGTCCTTAAGTTGTATCTTCCCCTCAGGGCTTGAGAGGGACTCTGCTGACTTACTGCTAATAAGGGTTATTATGGCATCCCTGTACTGGGGAACCTTCTCTGTTGCGGTGGGCTGGTTTTCTGCATTGGCAAGTTCAAGTTGCATGCTCACCTTGAGGAACCTTCCCTGTTCAGCAAGGTTGACGACAAAAGGGTCAAGGGGTAGAAGGGCTGTCTTTTTTGCCTCTTCTTTTTTGTGGGATTCCCCTTCCTTTCCCTTTGCGATCAACTGGGTGTATGTGAAGAATCCGCCAGCTACCACAAGGACCGCTGCAATGGCGATTATGATTATCATCTTCTTGCTTCCGGATTTCTTTTCCTTAATATCTTCCCCTTCCGGGGCATCAACCTTCTCCTCTGCCATAACTCCTCCTAAGGTTCGAAAGTTACTTAGATCGGAAGTTCCGCTCTAATGGGCATGACTATACAAGGATCGTGCCTGTGTATAACATATTGAAAATAAAGGAAATCCTATATGGAGAAAACTTCTAAGTCAAGGATTTGACAGTGGGAGTTCCCAGGGCAGTCAAAAAATATTTAGCTTCACTGCTGTTCAAAATAGATTTACGGTGCCATTTATAGACAGGTGTGATTAAGCTTACTGATATACTCGAGAAATAGATTATAGGCCCCAGGGAGGGTTCTCTTTTTATGGGTCACGATATAAAACCTCCTCTTCATATGGGTATCTGATAGTTTTATCTCCTTCAGTATTCCATATCTTAGTTCGTCCTTAAC
>JBBIPQ010000198.1:0-2033 GCA_037442785.1 Nitrospirota bacterium | reverse complement strand
ATATCAAAATTCTCAGGATAGACCAGGGTCTATCGTGAAAAAGGAGGTGTTTGATAATGTTAACATCGCTTTACACAGCAGTAAGTGGAATGGGGGCAAATGGCGTTTCCCTTTCTGTTATCGGGGACAATATCGCTAACCTCAACACCATCGGATTTAAGGCAAGCAGGATCGCCTTTGGCGATGTCTTAAGCCAGACGATAACAGGCATAGCTGGATCATCCCAGGTTGGTAGGGGAGTCCTTGTAAGTGGGGTCTCTCCTCTCTTCACCCAGGGTTCCTTTGAGACAACAACGAATGCCCTTGATATGGCAGTTGACGGTGACGGTTTTTTTATTGTTAGCGATGGCGGTGCAAGGTATTACACAAGGGCGGGTCAGTTCTCCATTGATAAAAACGGTAACATCGTAAATCCCGATGGTCTTGTCCTTCAGGGCTACCTTGCAGATGCCTCTGGCACAATAACAGGTACAGTGGGAGACCTTCAGATATCAACAAAACAATCACCTGCAAACATGACAACAGCAGCAGATATAGCCGTCAACCTCGACGCTACAGCAACTGCTCCATCCTCAGCCTTTACCCTTGATAGCAACGGAGATGGGGTAAATGATGACCCTGCAAACTATAATTTCTCCACGACCATCTCTGTTTACGATTCTCAGGGCAGCGCCCATCAGGTAACCCTCTATTTTGTCAAAACAGGGGATAATGCCTGGGATGTTCATTATGTCCATGATGACCCTGCAAACCCTGGTCAGCTTGTTGATGCAGGGACCCAATCATTGACCTTTGATTCAAACGGTGCCCTTATAGATGACAACAGTGCAACACCCATAAGCTTCAACTTTGGAACTGCTGTCACATCACCACAGGACATAACCTTCAATTACGGAACAGGCACAGGTGAATCTCCGGCAGGCACAGGCCTTGATGGTGCTACACAGTTTGCATCTGATTTTGCTGTGATTAACCTCACACAGGATGGTTATTCAGCAGGGGCGCTGAAAAATATCATAATCTCGGAGGACGGTGTGATAACCGGTGTCTTCACCAATGGACAGACAAGGCCTATCGGCCAGGTCGCCCTTGCCAGGTTCGTGGCACCCACAGGCCTTACAAAACTTGGAAGAAACCTCTACGCAGAATCCTTTGACTCAGGTCAGCCAATAGTTGGTTTTCCGGAGACATCAGGTCTTGGAAGGGTCCTCTCTCATACCCTCGAATTGAGCAATGTCGACCTTGCCGAGGAGTTTGTGAAGATGATCTCTGCCCAGAGGGGCTTCCAGGCGAATTCCCGCATCATCACAACCACCGACGACCTCTTACAGGAGATGATAAACATCAAGAGATAAAACAGATAGGGGGGACCTATGTCCCCCAACAATATCTTCCCATTGCTACCCAGAATAAAGCGAAGGAGTTATTTTACATTTATATTGGACTGATGTGATATCCTGATATTGTCCCTTCCTTTAGTTGAAGTAGGAAGGATTCTCTGCCACGTATTTTAAGCAGAGACCTCCTTACTGTCAATGTTTTTGCTGTAAGGCAGCAATTAGTTTTGGAATCTATATATAGCCTTTTACTCCCTTGAACTTCTTCTCTGCTCTTAAGAGCACTGCTACTGCCCATCTGTGCATATCACGTCCGCTCCACCTTTTGACTCTGCCAGTAATACTCCGAGTTACCGAAAAGCACGACTCAATAGGGTTTGTGTTCGAAAGGATCTTCCTTAAACCCGGATATTCCAAGTTTGTGTAAGATTAAGGTCTCTTCAAGCCCATATAATTTGACTAAAAAGACAGAGAAATTTTAATATATTGTCTATGCTCAGTCCGGAAAAACAGTTAGAGATAATAAAGAGAGGGGCCGTAGAGGTCATACTCGAGAAGGAACTGCTCCTCAAACTTGAGAGGTCCTGTAAGGAAAACAGGCCACTCCGTGTTAAGGCAGGTTTTGATCCCACAGCACCGGATATTCATCTTGGCCATACTGTATTGCTTGAGAAGATGAGGCAATTCCAGGAACTC
>JBBIPQ010000197.1:0-2034 GCA_037442785.1 Nitrospirota bacterium | reverse complement strand
GGTTCCCTAAGATGCGATGCAAATGTGTCTGTAAGACCTGCGGGGAGTCATGAGTTAGGGGTCAAGACCGAGATAAAGAACATAAATTCCTTTAAGTTTGTTGAAAAGGCCCTTGAGTATGAGATATCAAGGCAGATAAGGATACTCAAGGAGGGAGGAAGGGTCATTCAGGAAACAAGGCTCTGGGATTCTGAGGCTGGCAAGACTGTGTCAATGAGGACAAAGGAAGAGGCTCATGATTACAGGTACTTCCCTGAGCCTGACCTTGTCCCGATTGTTGTTGAAAAGGACCTGATCGAGGGGATAAGGGCTACATTGCCAGAACTTCCCGATGAAAAGAAGGCAAGATTTATCACTGATTATGCACTACCTGAGTATGACGCGGACTTCCTCGTCTCTGAAAAGGCAATGGCTGAATGGTTTGAGGAGGTTGTCAGGCTCGGAGGACAGCCAAAGATGGTCTCAAACTGGATACAGGGTGATCTGACGAGGCTCCTTAATGAGGAGGACAAAACCATTGAGGAATGCCCTCTAAGGCCAGAACAACTTGTTGAGATGTTGAAGCTCATTGAGGATGGGACTATCAGCGGAAAGATTGCAAAGACAGTATTTGAGGAGATGTATAAGACAGGGAAGAGAGCAGAAGATATAATAAAACAGAAAGGGCTTATCCAGATAAGTGATTCATCTGCCATTGAGGAGGTTGTTATTGATGTACTTTCTAAGAATCCTTCTGAGGTAGAAAGGTACAGGGCGGGTGAGGAAAAGTTGTTCGGTTTCTTTGTTGGTCAGGTCATGAAGGCCACAAAAGGAAAGGCTAATCCCCAGATAGTGACTGATTTGCTTAAAAAGAGGCTCAGTAGTTGACCATGATCTTCAGGTGTCCGTCATCATAGGATGTGAAAAATCGTTCTTTGAGAAACGGTGCAAGACAATCAGCCACACTGAATACAGTAATATTCCTTTCTGAATTAATGAGCCTCTCTGCAATGCCCCTGTAAAGGGATGCACCCTGTACAGGCCTTGCTGGTCTGTAGATATAGATAAGATCCGCCTCCTCAAAATGGGCATTCATAATGTCGTCATTTATCCATTCGATCTTATTCGATCTTCCCTTCTTCAATACCAAGGGCCTTCTGATATAGCTTACCTATTCGGATCATCTCTTTTGATAACTCTATCTGGATCGTTTTCCTGTGGGGATAGAGTCGCTGAAGGAGTAGCCCTTGGAGTCCATTCCCTGAGCCAAGGTCAGCAACAATGGTATCCTTGCTTATAAAATCCCCGGCAAGTAATAAAGGGGAAAACCCACCAGGATAGCAGAGATAACCTCCCTTTGACCGAAGGATATTTTTTTCCTCTTCAGAATAGATAGAACCCACATTGTGAAGCATGATATAAAGATATGAGGTGGCCTCTTCTAAATCCCTGTTATTCTGCGTCAGTGCCTCTTCAAATGCCCTTAATGATCCGGTAATCCCTGGGAATTCCCTTATCTGTAATGAGGTGGCAATCCTCAGGAGTGCCATGGCTATTAAGGATAGCCTATCAGAGGATTTCCCTCTGATAAGGTCGTGAAGTCTTTTTATAGATTCATCTTCCAGCCTTCCAGACAGCATAAGCCCTCTGTATAACTGTTACCTGGGTTAATACAAATATTACCCACAATACTGGGATGAGCCATCCTGTAACAGTCCCGATAATCAGTAAGATTATCCTCTCAGGCCTTTCCATAAGTCCAACCTTGCCATCTATACCAAGGCCTTCAGCCCTTGCCCTTGCATAACTGACAAAGAATGCACCAAGCATGCTGCATATACTCAGGAACGCGCCGGAGTGATCTCCCCTTGAGGCAAGATACCATGCTATGGATAAAAAGATAAAGGCATCAGAGTATCTATCAAGTAGGGAATCAAGGAATGCCCCGAACCTTGTTGCCCTTCCATTAACCCTTGCGGTAATCCCATCGAGCATATCAAAGAGACCACCCATCAGGATAAGGATGCCTCCGAGGGTAAGATTAAAAGGGATCGT
>JBBIPQ010000196.1:0-2085 GCA_037442785.1 Nitrospirota bacterium | reverse complement strand
AGGAGATGCTGTAATAGTTGGAACTCCCTTCAGGACAAGGTGAGCCCCAGTCTCTTTTGCGAATGACCTCGCCTTTTCGATCCGGTCCCCTTCAATATCTGAAACATCTATCTTTATGCCTGACCTCTGAATAAGCCTGGCCATCTCCCCAGGGTGGGGTGTCAGGATGATGGGTGCCTTACAGTCCCTGAGCATCCTAGGATCAGTTATGGAATTGATCCCATCTGCATCAATAATGGTTGGTTTACTCAGTGACTTAAGCAGTTCTGTTAACAGTCCTTCGGTGTCATCCGAGATCCCCATCCCAGGCCCTATGCATAATATATCAGCCTTTTCTGAAAGAAGATCGAGTATCTTTTTATAGGCCTTAACTGAGAGAGAACCATCACCCCTATCAGGCAGTGGGAGGGTCATCTCCTCAGTCACCCTTGTCTGGAATACATCAATAAGGGATTCAGGTACCCCGATGGTTACGAGTCCAGCCCCTGTCCTCATACAGGCCCTTGCAGCCATGATCACTGCCCCTGTTTTACCCTTTGATCCTCCAACTACAAGGACATGTCCATAATCTCCCTTATGGGAATGTGGATGCCTTTCAGGGATTAGGGAGGAGACCTTATCCCTTTCAAGGACCTCAACCATCAGGTCATCAGAGTTAAGGAGTTCTTCAGGGAATCCGATGTTTTCAATGATGAGCCTTCCTGTGTACTCTGCACCAGGATAAAGGAGATGCCCCCTCTTTGGAAGTCCAAAGGTGATGGTGGTATCAGCCCTTATAGCTATTCCCATTACCTGACCAGTGTCAGAGGATATGCCAGAAGGTATATCTATGCTTATGACAGGTGCCTTACAGGAGTTAAGAAAATCAATGACCCTTGCAATAGTCCCCTCTATCTCCTTGTTGAGTCCTGTCCCGAAGAGCGCATCAACCACTATTGCACCATGAACATCCGTCTCTGCTACATCTGTCCTGAATTCTACAGGAACGCCCATCTTTCTTGCTATCCTTAACTGGGTGAGGCAATCAGGGCTCAGCCTATCCTCCCTGATAAGGAGAAGCACCCTTACACTCCAGCCTGAATTGAATAACTCCCTTCCAGCAACAATCCCATCACCACCATTATTCCCACCACCAGCAATGACAACAACCTTTCCAGGCCAGTCCTTTTTCCCTTCATAGGTATCCTTAATCCATCGGGCAACCGAGACCCCAGCCCTTTCCATTAAGACATGGCCGGGTATGCCAATGGACTCGATGGTCCTTTTATCGATCTGCCTCATCTCCTCTGCTGTAACAACCTTCATATCCTCTTCTTTCTTAACCTTAGGGAATTTGTGACCACTGATACAGAACTGAATGCCATGGCTGCTGATGCTATCATGGGATTAAGGAGAGGGCCTCCAAAGGGATAAAGAAGGCCCGCTGCTATGGGTATGCCAATGACATTATAGAAGAATGCCCAGAAAAGGTTCTGCTTTATGGTCCTCATGGTCTGTTTGCTAAGTTTTATCGCCTCCACAACACCCCTTAAATCACCCTTAATAAGGGTTATGTCTGATGCCTCCATCGCAATGTCCGTTCCAGTTCCGATGGCGATCCCGATATCAGCCTCTGTGAGGGCAGGTGCGTCGTTGATACCATCTCCTACCATTGCAGTAATTTTTCCCTCTTTCTTTAAGGACCTAACCACCTCGACCTTCTGATGGGGAAGCACCTCTGGGAAGACCCTTTCAACGCCCACAATCCTGGCAATTGCCTGTGCTGTCTTCCTGTGATCACCCGTCAGCATCGTGGCCTCAATCCCCATACCCTTTAACTCCCTTATTGCCTGAATTGACCCTTCTTTGATAGTATCAGCTATTGCAATAACCGCATTGACCCTGCCATCGATCGCCACGAAGACAGGTGTCTTTGCCTCTTCAGAAAACCTCTCTGAAACAGGGATAAACCCTTTTAGATCAACTCCTTCTGCCTCCATGAGGTTCTGGTTGCCAATAAAGATATGTCTGTCTGTGACAATGGCCTTCACCCCGCCACCAGGGATGGATGTAAAGTTGATTGCCTCCTTTAGTTCAATCCCCCTC
>JBBIPQ010000195.1:0-2088 GCA_037442785.1 Nitrospirota bacterium | reverse complement strand
CCATGTTGCACTTATAAATGTGGGCGCAAGCACAATAAATATGAATATCCTTAAAGGGGGTGTCTCTGCCTTTACAAGGGATAGCTCTGTTGGCAGCAACCTCCATACAGAGGCATTACAAAGGGAATTCAATTTGTCTTATGAAGATGCGGAAAGATTAAAAAAGGGAGAGGCCCTCGAGAAGGTAACCCCCGATGAGGCACAACCTGTAATAATAAATGCCTCTGAGGAGATCATCAGTGAGATTAAAAGGTCTATTGATTTTTTCAGGGGTGGCAGTCCTTCAGCAAATATAAAGGAGATTATCCTGAGCGGTGGGTGTGCCCTTATTAGGGGCTTTCCTGAACTCCTTTCTGAGAGGACGGGTATTGAGGTGAGGAAGGCAGAGCCTTTCAGGAATATAAGGATACCAAAGAAGTTTGATCTACTTGGTCTTGAGGAGATCGCACCAATGCTATCGGTTGCAGTAGGACTGGCAATAAGGAGGCCCGGAGATAGATGATAAGGATAAATCTCTTACCGGTAAAGAGGAAAAAGAAGCCTAAGCCATTGCCATCCTTTATAGTTACTGCCACCTTTATAACCCTTGTTGTTATATTCATACTTGGTTATCTTTTTTACTATTACAATTCCAGGCTTGCAGAGGCAAGGTCTCGTTTTGAGACGAATAAACAGAGAATTGAGGAGTTAAAAAAGAGGATAAAGGAAGTGGACAATTTTGAGAAACTTAATAGCATGATAGATGAGAGGAATAAGTTAATCGAACAGTTGAGAAGAAACCAGAACTTACCCGTTGTGATGCTTGACGAGATAAGCAAGGCCCTGCCGAATGGTGTCTGGCTTCATTCAATGGCACTATCAGGAGGAAATCTAACGATTGACGGTTATGGGTTTACGAATTCCGATGTGGTTACCTATGTTGATAATCTCAAGAAATCAAATCGATTTACTGAGATAAACCTTCAGGAGTCAAAACAGGTGGAGATAGATAAGATTCCCCTCTATCAGTTCAAGGTAACAATGAAGGTGGTGATGTAATGGCATTAAACCTGAAGATCGATATAAAGACCCTTCCACCAGCCGCTCGCATTATTATTACAGTCTTGCCTTCTGTCATAATCGCCATAGTTGTGATCGTTTTCCTCATATTGCCAAAGGATAAGGAGATAAAGAGGCTCAATGCAGAGATAACAAAACAGGAAAACGAGATAGCAAAGGATCAGGCAAAGGCTGCAAAGCTGGATATACTGAAGAAAGAAAATGAGAGGCTTCTATCAAGGCGTGAAGAGCTTAAACAGCAACTCCCGGAGGAAAGGGAGGTGTCAGGTCTGCTCAGACAGGTCTCTGACCTTGGCATAAGGGCTGGCCTCAGGATTATACTCTGGAAGCCAGAGCAGAAAAAGGATCATCCAAGCGGTATCATCTATGAGATACCTGTGAATGTGGAGCTCGCAGGGAGTTATCACAATTTAGGTGTGTTTTTCAGTAGCCTTACAAAGCTTAACAGGATCGTTAATATTGGGGACATAAAGCTTTCTGATCCAAAGCCTCAGAGGAATGAGGCTATCCTGAAGATAACCTTCAAGGCTGTAACATTTTCATCCGTACCCGAGAAGGAGATCGAGGAAAAGGCCCCAGCTAAACCAAAAGGAAAGAAGAAATGATAAGGATATTGTTGACAATAGCCATTCTGATATTGCCTCTTTATGGGTGCAAAAAGGAGTCGCCAAAGCCACCCATGCCTCAGGCACAGAAGGTAAAACCTCAGGAGTCTAATAAGGCATCCCAGCAGACTGAGGAAAAGAAGGTTGAAACAGAGACCTATACCTACAATCCTGCAGGAAGGAAGGATCCGTTCTTATCTATAATCGAGGCAACGAAGAAGGAAAAAGAGGTAGAGAAAAAGAGAAAGTCCACAAAACCTACAGAGGCATTCGATGTGAACGACATCAAGATAATAGCTATAGCCTGGGAAAAGGACAGATATTATGCGATGGTGCGTTTGCCCGATGGAAAATACTTTACCCTCAAAGAGGGGATGACAATAGGTCTTTACGGCGGAAAGGTGGTAAAGATTGATCCGAATAC
>JBBIPQ010000194.1:0-2093 GCA_037442785.1 Nitrospirota bacterium | reverse complement strand
ACACTTATAGTGGCAATGACATGAACAGATTGCTTGATCTCTGTAAAAATAAAACCTACGTCTTCTTCAATAACCTTAATATGCTTGAGGATTCATTGAGATTCTTAAGACTTGTGAGAGGCAAAGGGCAAAAATAGCTTATAGATTTACTTTACCCTTTCTATTATTGCGCCAAGCCCTTTCAATTTATCTTCTATCCTTTCATACCCCCTGTCAAGGTGATAAAGTCTGTGAATAATGGTCTTTCCCTGTGCGGCAAGTCCAGCGACAATAAGGGATGCGCTCGCCCTCAGATCGGTTGCCATAACCTCAGCACCCCTGAGTCTCTTTACCCCTTTAATGGTTGCGACACTGCCTTCTACATCTATATCAGCACCCATACGCCGCAACTCAGCCACATGCATGAACCGGTTTTCGAAGACCGTCTCCCTTATTATGCTCGTTCCTTCCGCAAGACACATAAGTGCCATAAACTGTGCCTGCATATCTGTAGGAAACCCTGGATAAGGCATGGTTTTCACATCCCTGGCGATGATCCTGTCAGGGCCCCGAACCTTGAGCCAGTTATCGCCTTCTTCTATATCCATACCTGTTTCCCTCAATTTCATTATGAGTGCCTCATTATGTTGAGGGATGCAATTCCTTATAACTACATCACTGCCTGTAATCCCGGCAATAGTCATGAAGGTACCTGTCTCGACCCTATCAGGGACAATCGTATAATTTAGAGGAGCTAACACATCCACTCCTTCGATCACTATCCTGCTGCTTCCTGCGCCATCAATCTTAGCACCCATAGAGATAAGGGCCCTTGCAAGATCAACAACCTCGGGCTCCTTTGCTGCATTCTCGATTATGGTTGTCCCTTTAGCAAGGGTAGCAGCCATCATGAGGTTCTCAGTCCCTGTAACCGTCGGAATATCGAGATATATGTGAGATCCCTTTAAACCTCTCGACCTGGCAACCACATATCCACCGTCAAGCTCTATATCCGCTCCCATCTTTGAAAGACCAAGGAGGTGGAGGTTGATCGGCCTTGCACCAATAGCGCAACCCCCTGGCATGGATACCCTTGCCATACCGTACCTGGCGATGAGTGGACCAAGCACAAGGACAGATGCCCTCATCGTCTTGACAAGTTCATAGGGAGCGGTATGACTGTTAATATTACTGGAATCAATAATGACCCCCTCTGATTCAAGATGGAACCCGGCACCAAGATTTGCAAGTAGCCGACCCATGGTCATAACATCAACAAGGTTTGGGACATTATGGATGATATTCTCTCCTGAGGCAAGTAAGGAGGCAGCCATGACAGGCAGGGCTGCATTCTTTGCCCCGCTGATCCTGACCTCCCCTTTAAGTCTGATGCCACCTGTTATAACAAGCCTGTCCATGTGGGTATGCTTTATATTGGTAGTATATTATTTTGCGGTTGTGAGGGCAGAGACATCTAATTTTACCATAAGTTCCCTGGGATTCCTGTAATCTCTCACCCTTGTATCAAGTTCCTTAACCACAAGGTAAGGTGTCCTTGTCTCGATAGAATAAAGGATGTCACTTAACGCCCTTGAGTCGGGGAGCACCGCATCAATACTCACGCTTATGACCTTGAACTTACCGTGGTCCTCGGGTTTCCCTACCCTCTCACTCGATATCGTCCCTCCCCTTCCAACAATAATGCCCTTCACCATATCCTGCAGGGTTGCAGCAGCAAGAGAAAGGGTCTGCCCCTCTACAAGCTTTGAGTCCTCCGCCCTCCTGGTCTCTTTAAGATTGTTCAACTCCTTCTCAAGTTGGGGCCTCTCATTTATCAGGGCCGTGTATTTTTCAAGGGTCTTCATCTTTATCGCCTGTTCTTCCCTGAGGGATACCACCTCTGACTGAATCCTCAGATAGCCGTATTCATAGGAAACAAGGGCAAGGAGAATCAATATAAGGGGGATGCCGAAGATAATAATCCTATTTCTTCTCAATCTTCACCTCTGGTCTTGCTGTCTCGATCTCCATCTTGATTATGAACCTGTCTGCATTCATCCTTGCATCCCTGAATGTGGGGGACGAAAACTCTGCCTTTCTGAAATACCTGGAAG
>JBBIPQ010000193.1:0-2094 GCA_037442785.1 Nitrospirota bacterium | reverse complement strand
AAATCGAGAGTACCTTGATTACCTTTCGAGGGCAGTATCCATATCCCCTGTCCTTGCCCAGATACTGATAAACAGGGGGATAAAGACCCCTAAGGATGCCATTGATTTCTTGAGGCCAGGAATCACAGGTCTATCAGACCCCTTTGAAATCCCTGATATGGCAAAGGCGGTTGTCAGGATAAAGGAGGCGATTCATAATCAAGAAGGCGTGCTTGTTCATGGGGACTACGATGTTGATGGTCTTACAGGCACAGCCATCTTAGTTGAGGCCCTCAGAAAGACGGGCCTAAATGTCCACTATTTTATCCCTGACAGATTCAACCATGGTTATGGTTTCAATATTGCCTCTATAGAGATGGCAAAAAAACTTGGTCTTACCCTGATAATAACCGTTGACTGTGGCATTACCTCCATTGATGTGGCAACCCATGCGAGAAGGCAAGGGGTTGATGTGATAATCACGGATCATCATGAACCTATGAAAGAACTTCCCCAGGCAGTGGCTGTCCTGAATCCAAAACTTTCAAGCAGTGACTCAGGACTTTCTGGGGCTGGTGTGGCCCTTAAACTCGTTCATGCCCTTGCCATGGATAAGGATATCCCGATTACAGAGGATGATATCTGGCCCCTGTTTGACCTTGCTGCACTCGGAGCAATTGCTGATGTGGTGCCTCTGATAAGGGAAAACAGGATCATTCTTAAGGAGGGACTTCCTATCCTTTCAGGAGAAAGGAGATTGGGTCTGAAGGCCCTGAAAGAACTCTCGGGGTTGAAGGATAGAGACATTAAGGCAGGTCTTTTATCATTCACCCTTATACCAAGGATAAATGCAGCTGGAAGGCTTGGAGATGCTACTGATGTGGTCAGGTTATTCCTGTCAGAATCTGAGGAGGAGGTATGGAGGATCGCGGGTGCCCTTGATTCAATGAATTCAAAGAGACAGGCGATCGAGGCAGAGATATATGAGGAGGCCTTAAGGGAGATCAATAGAAATGGGCCTGGCCCTGTCATTGTCCTTTCAAGTAAGAACTGGCATCCTGGGGTTATTGGCATCGTGGCATCAAAGATAGCTGAGGAGTTTTATAGACCCACCTTCCTCTTCACGATTGAGGGTGATATTGCCAGGGGCTCTGCAAGGAGCATACCTTCTTTTGATATATACAGTGGGATTTCCTGCTGTAAGGAACTCCTTTTATCCTTTGGCGGCCATAAACAGGCAGCAGGCCTGAAACTCCCTTTAACTAACCTTTTGAGATTCGAGGAAGAGATGGCCAGGATAGTTAGAAATAGTGTAAGTGACGATGATCTTGTCAGGACCCTTAAGATCGACTCAGAGGTATCACTGACAGAGATCAATCATAATCTTATCAGGGAGATAGCAATGCTTGAACCTTTCGGTTACGGAAACCCTGAACCACTTCTTGGATCACGGATGCTTGATGTGGTCAACCCTCGTGTGGTGGGTAATAATCATCTCAAGGTAATGTTACGACAGGATGAAGTTACAATTGATGCAGTAGGATTCAATATGGGAGACATCCTTGAGGATATTGCCTCCTCTCAGTCAATAGATGCTGCCTTTATACCGATGATAAATGATTGGAACGGGAATCAGTATCTTCAGATGAACCTCAGGGCTGTCAGACCATGCAGGGATCCACAGAATTTGTAGATAGCTTCCGAGTCAGTTTTACCAGATCTTCCCCACACATTGACCATGCCATAGATATATGATATTCTTTTACTGATGCCTGAGGAGATAATCGAGACATTTAAGGTTAGATACCTCTCTATCCTGGATCCTGAAGGAAACATTGATGAATCCCTCATGCCTTCCCTTAGCCAGGAAGACATAAGGCGGCTTTATGAATTGATGGTATTATCAAGGGTATTTGACCAGAGGGCATTGGCCTTACAGAGGGAAGGGAGGCTTGGAACATATGCACCAATCCTTGGCCAGGAGGCCTCCCAGATAGGGAGTGCTTATGCGATCGAAAAAGGCGACTGGGTATTCCCCTCATTCAGAGAAATGGGGGTCTTTATAACAATAGGCTATCCCATCTACATGCTCTTACAGTACTGGTCAGGGGACGA
>JBBIPQ010000192.1:0-2166 GCA_037442785.1 Nitrospirota bacterium | reverse complement strand
CATTTATCTTTTTCACCTCTTCCATAAGCTTGATTCCATCCATCCCTGGCATCTTCAGATCAGTAATTATGAGATTTGGTGAATAAGAATCTATTTTCTTTAATGCATCCTCTGGATCTGTAAGGCCACTTACAGAATACCCTTCATCCTCAAGTATTCTGGTCAAAAGAAGTAAAAAGGACCTTTCATCGTCAACTACAAGTATCCTGAAGTTTTCCTTCTGCATAGATGTATTATATAAGATTTTTAGGCATCTCTATCTTAAATACCGTTCCCTTTCCCAATTCGCTCTCTAAATCGATCTTACCACCAATGGCCTTAATGAGTTTGTCAACAATGGCAAGACCAAGTCCTGTTCCTTTTACCTTTGTTGTAAAAAAAGGCTTAAACGCCTTCTCTTTTACCTCGTCACTCATTCCACAACCATCATCGCTTATCCATATCCCCACTATCCTATCCCTATCCAACACCCTTATATTAATAACGTTGCTTTCCGCATCTATTGAATTGTAAAGAATATTCATCAATATCTGTTTGAGTTTGTCCCTGTCAGATCTGAGTTTCAAGCCCTCAGGAACAAAGACCTTTATATCAAGATCCATATCGGCTTGCATGGACCTGACAACCTCATCTATGAGTTCGTTCACACTAAAATCTTCTGATCTCACCTCTACTGGTTTGGCATAAAGAAGCAGATCCTCTGTCAATGCCTCTAATCTTTTTGATTCCGCAATGATTATATCGAAAAAGTCTGTACTCTGTGTTCTGCTATATATGTTCTGTTCTTTCAGATACTGGGCAAACCCCTTTATGCTACCAAGGGGATTCCTTATCTCATGGGCAAGCACAGATGCCATCTCTCCTATTATGGCAAACCTTTCCCTCTCCTCCATCTTTGCCCTTAACTCGTCTGAATGTCGTGATGCCCTGATAAAAAAGTAGCCTACAAGCCATAGAACTGTGATCATAAGAAGCATACCCAGGGCATGGAGACGAGCCTGCCGTATGATCCCCTCAACAGGATATGTATGAAGGGCAAGCCTGAGAACCCCTTCAGAATTACTGAGATGGACTGGAAAATCAAGGACAAAGACCCTTTCATTAGTGCCGAGTGTCATATATGTATGAGAGGGCATCCCTGTCTCAATAACCTTCTTAATTTCCATATCCTGTACCTTCCGCCCTATCAGGTTTTCATTTGAATGCAGAATCGTTACGCCATCCTTATCAAAAAGGGCAATAAATGCAATACCTTCCCACCTTCCCTCTGTAATGATTTCCTTGAAGATGTTTCTTTTTCCCCTCGAAGCATCAACAAATGGCTCTTTACTGCCTTTAAGGGATGTTTCAAGACTTACTGCTATGCCGATGGCCTGAAGCTTCAGAGAATCCTCAGCAGCTTTTCTATAATTTTTGTAGGTCAGAATGGTGCTTATTATCGTGATAATAGTCACAAGGGCAAGAATTAAAATAAGATAGCCGTAATTACCCTTTGGTAGTAAGCCTCTCATATGATATTATTTTACACGAATATCTCTATTGGGTTTTCCTTTCACAGTCTTTCCGCTGTTCTTAACTATTTCATTGAGTATAAATCACTTCAGCTGTCTATGCTATAATTAATTATGTTAAGGATAGCATCGGTTTTGGTCCTCTTTTTAATCTTCTCTGGACACCTTAATGCAAAAGAAATACCCCTTACTATTGGTGTAGCCTCAATGATAACCCCAGTTGATGCAGTGAAATATTATCAAGAGATCATTGACTATGTAGGAGAAGAATTGGGACAGCCTGTTCAGATGGTTCACAGGAGAAGCTATGAAGAGATGGATAGACTTCTTGAAAAAGGAGAGGTGAAGATTGCCTTTCTATGTTCCTATCCCTATGTTAGGGATAAGGAGAATTTTGGGATTGACCTTTTAGTAGCTCTAAAGGTAAACGGTAAGACCCTTTATCATTCCTACATAATAGTCCATAAGGACAGTCCCATTAATTCCTTTGTTAAACTTAAAGGAAAGACCTTTGCCTTTACTGATCCGAGGTCAAATTCTGGAAGACTCTATCCGCTATATCTCTTAAAGACCATGGGCACTAACCCTGAGGATTTTTTCAAGAAGACCATTTATTCATACAGCCACAACAAATCCATAGAACTGGTGGCTAAAA
>JBBIPQ010000191.1:0-2175 GCA_037442785.1 Nitrospirota bacterium | reverse complement strand
CACGGTCCTATCCGAGTTATCCACTGACACGCCTATTACTACAAGCCCTTTACCCTTGAAATTCTTGTAAAGATTCTCAAAAGAGGGCATCTCAGCCCTGCAGGGTGCGCACCATGTTGCCCAGAAATTTAAGAGAATAACCTTTCCTCTGAACTCACTAAGAGAAACCTTCTTCCCATCTAAATCCCTTAATTCAAAGATAGGGGCAACCTTGCCCTCATCAGGGAAAACCGGAGGAGTAATAGCGGCACTAAGGAGCATCATAAAGACAAGGGCAGTTATAGAAGTTATAAAATATTTCCTCTGCATAATAAGTTATCCAGTTATTTATATATTAAACTTTATAATTATAAACTGTCAATAGATTTCACTGCTGTCCAAAATAAAATGACAGAGGTTATTTTAATGGGCATAAGACCTCAAAGAAAACATGTCAATAGTCAATACTCCATAGTCCATAGACCATAGACCATGGACTGTGGAATAAAAAGGTGTCGCCTTTTGTGTTTTCTCGGTCTCATGCCCATTTAATATTTTATCTTGGACAGATGTGAATAGATTTAAGACATTATATTGCTGTCACACTGTCGCACCATGTATAATTGAAGGGTTATAAGATGACCGTAAGCCTATTTACAGATCACGATATCTATTTATTTAAAGAGGGGAATCACTTCCGTCTCTATGAGAAGATGGGTGCCCATTTGGTTGAAAAGGATGGGGTAAAGGGTGTGTATTTTGCTGTCTGGGCGCCTAATGCAGAGGCCGTCTCTGTTATAGGAGACTTTAACGGCTGGGATATAAACAGCAATCCCTTGAGCCCAAGATGGGATGGTTCTGGCATATGGGAAGGGTTCATCCCTAACATCGGCAAAGGAACGATCTATAAGTATCACATAAGATCAAGGTTCAATGGTTACGAGGTTGACAAGGCTGATCCCTTTGCATTCTATTCAGAGGTCCCTCCAAAGACAGCCTCTGTTGTGTGGGACATTGCCTATGAATGGAATGATATTGAGTGGATGAAAAATAGACACAAGCATAATGGCCTTGATGCACCCATCTCTATTTACGAGGTTCACCTTGGCTCATGGCGTAGAGCCTTAGAAGAAGGCAACAGGCCCCTTTCATACAGAGAAATGGCAGAGCAACTCGTTGATTATGTAAAGGAGATGGGATTCACCCATGTGGAGTTCCTCCCTGTAATGGAACATCCCTTTTATGGGTCATGGGGTTATCAGGTTACAGGTTATTTTGCACCCACAAGCAGGTATGGATCACCCCAGGACCTTATGTATCTCATAGACCGCCTTCATCAGGCTGGTATAGGGGTTATCCTTGACTGGGTTCCATCCCACTTCCCAGGGGATGAGCACGGACTTGTCTATTTTGATGGGACAGACTTGTACTCCCACACTGACCCAAGGAAGGGTTTTCATCCGCACTGGCACAGCTACATCTTTAATTATGGTCGATACGAGGTGAGAAACTTTCTTATAAGCAGCGCCCTTTTCTGGCTTGATAAGTATCACGCTGACGGACTCAGGGTCGATGCAGTTGCATCAATGCTATATCTTGACTACGGAAGGAGTGAAGGCGAGTGGATACCAAACGAGTATGGCGGAAGGGAGAATCTTGAAGCGATAAACTTTCTTAAAAAACTGAATGAGATGGTCTATAGGGAGTATCCGGATGTTCAGACCATAGCTGAGGAGTCAACCGCATGGCCCATGGTGACGAGGCCATGTTATGTTGGAGGCCTTGGTTTTGGCATGAAGTGGAACATGGGATGGATGCATGATACCCTCGATTACTTCTCAAAGGATCCAGTATTCAGGAAATATCATCACAATCAGCTCACATTCAGTATATGGTATGCCTTTTCCGAGAATTTCCTTCTCCCCCTTTCCCATGATGAGGTAGTTCATGGAAAGGGTTCCCTCATAGGGAAGATGCCAGGGGATGAATGGCAGAGGAATGCTAATCTCAGACTCCTCTTTGGGTACATGTTCGGACATCCTGGGAAGAAACTAATCTTTATGGGAGGTGAGATAGCCCAATGGAAGGAATGGAATCATGATGAGGGGCTTGAATGGTTTGCCCTTGACTATCCCTTCCACAGGGGAGTGCAGAACTGGGTGAAGGACCTGAATCATCTTTATAGAAATGAGCCAG
>JBBIPQ010000190.1:0-2199 GCA_037442785.1 Nitrospirota bacterium | reverse complement strand
AGCCCTTGAATCAGAGATCGAGAGGATAGAAAACCAATATTTCAGGAGGGCTATGAGGCTTGCTGTGGACGGCATGAGCCCAAAGATGCTGAGGGAGACCCTGGAACAGGACAATATATGCTTTGAAGAAGAAAAGAGGCGGGTTGCAAAGGTATATGAGACAGCCGGCGGATTTGCCCCTACCATAGGTATACTTGGAGCTGTGCTCGGTCTTATCCATGTGATGGAAAATCTCTCGGATCCTTCTAAGTTAGGGGCTGGCATAGCTGTTGCCTTTGTGGCAACCATTTACGGTGTTGGTTCAGCCAATCTGATATTTCTGCCCATCTCAAAGAAACTCATAAACAGATTCGATGAGGAACTTCAGACAAGGCAGATGATCCTGGAAGGCATCTCCGGTATCCAGACAGGGATAAACCCCCATTACCTTGAAGAGAGGTTAAGGGTATATTTGTGATCGGGACAATGAGGGCGAAAAGGTTAATTAGATGAAGAGAAGGAGAGAGGAGGAAGAAAACACAGACAGATGGGTGGTATCCTACGCAGACTTCATCACCCTTCTCTTTGCCTTTTTCACCACTATGTATGCTATAAGCCATGTTGACCTTGGAAAACTGGAGATGTTTGCAGGTTCCATGAGGTCAGCCTTTAAGGCAAACGGGACAGAACGGATGACGGTTATTGAGGGTATCAGGCCTGTTGATTACGGCATCTTTGAGATAGAGAAGGATATAAGGAATGCAATGGATAAATTTGATAAAATAGAGGGTATAACAACAGTGATTGATGATAGGGGGTTGAGGTTAATTTTGAATGAATCTGTCCTCTTTGATTCAGGTTCAGCAATACTGAAGGAAAAGGCAAAGGAGGTTTTATTACAGGTTGTGCCAGTAATAAAGAAGGTGAGGAATCACATATCCATTGAGGGGCATACTGATAATGTCCCTATCAAAAATGCGAGATACCCTTCAAACTGGGAATTATCCGTGGCAAGGGCAATGTCTGTTCTCATGTATCTAATTGAGGACCACAGGATTGACCCTTCAAGGCTATCTGCCTCTGGTTATGGTGAATGGAGACCCATTGCATCGAATGTCACACCAGAGGGAAGGGCCAAAAATAGAAGGGTAGAGATCATATTCGAGGCTGAACGGAATGGCAAGGGTCCTGATAATAGATGATTCTATAATAGACCATGACCTAATAAGGCTCTCTTTCATGAGGCATGATCCTTGCTATGAGCTCACCTTTGTCTCAACAGCAACAGCTGGCATTGATGCTATAAAGCGTGATGGATTCGGAGCGGTCTTTGTAAGTCAATGCCTTCCTGATATGGATGGTTTTAAGTTTCTTAGGAGGTTAAAGAAGCTCAATATCGATATACCCGTTATAATGCTTATTCGGGATCAGGGGCGGAATATAGTTACGAGGGCACTCAGGGAAGGGGCTACCGATACCCTCAGGAGGAGTATAAGATACTTTGATTACATGCCATATGTGTTTGAGAAGGCTATGGCGAGGTTTGAGCTTGAAAGGGAAAGAGCCGAAATCATGGCCATAATTAAGAATAGCGAAAGGCAGTGGATGGCTATATTTGATGGCATCACCGATTATGTGTTCATGACGGATGTGGAACACCGGATAGTCAGGACAAACATTGCAATGGCTGAGGCCTTTAAGAGGCATCCAAAGGAAATAATCGGCGCTAAGTGCTACGACCTCTTTGGAATCGATGAATCAAGGCTGATCTGCAAGCTTCCCGAACTTCCGAGGACAGAGGAGATAACCATAAGAGATCAGACATTCCTGGTAAGCGTCTTCCCAATTGAATATGATAACCAGCAGCTCTTTATCCACATTATGAAGGATGTGACGGAGATGAAGAGGCTTAAGGAACAGCTTTACCATTCAGACAAGCTTGCCTCCCTTGGCCTTCTTGTCTCAGGGGTTGCCCATGAGATAAACAACCCCCTCACAGGGATACTTGCCTATGCCGAGTTATTGAACATGAGGATCAATGATGAGGAGATAAAGAGAGACCTTGAAAAGATAATGCACAGCGCAGAGAGATGCAAGAAGATCGTTGAAAACCTCTTGACCTTTTCAAGACAGAGGACTCCTTCAAGGAGTCTTGAGTCCATAAACGATATCATTGATAAGGCCATTGAGCTCAGGTCATACTGGCTGAGGACGAGCAAT
>JBBIPQ010000189.1:0-2214 GCA_037442785.1 Nitrospirota bacterium | reverse complement strand
ACACTTTTTGATTATACCCCTCCAGTCTTTTTAATGACCCAATCTCCTCTAAAACTGTGATTATGTAATCCCTTTCACAGTCTGTGTAAAGGATTACATAATCTGAGCCACCCATATTCAAAAACTATTTGATTTTAAAAGAAATTGAAATATGGCATGAGGATTGCTGCTATAATTGCAGACCTTTAAGATTTGATTTGAAAGGAGGAGAAGGGATGACAAGAATAAAGATTCTGATATTATCAGGTATTTTATTAATATCCTTTCAAACTGCATTCGGTATAGATGAATTACATCTAACTGGCATCATTAAGTCTTACGACAAAGAAAAGGGGCTTATCTGGGTAAATGTGAGCTCAGAAGGTTGCAGAGGCCTCAGGGAATTCCGGGTCCCTGAAAGTGTGAGATTAGACCTTGAACCATCCCTGATAGGGCAGAGGATTGAGTTTCAGATTAACAGTAGCAGATGTGAGAAGGACCTGGTTTACAACATGATTTTAGGGGGGAAGAGATGAAAAGACCATTGTATGTCATTTTCATATCCTTATTCATAGGGCTTATCCCTTATCTATCACATGCTCAGGTAATGTCAGACTACTGCCAGATGCCTCCATTCCTTGCTAACCCGGTGGAACCAAATGTCCTTCTCTTGATAGATACAAGCGGGAGCATGGGCTGGAAAGCCTACTCTTATGGAGATACTGACAGCAATGGAGATGGGATACTTGACCACTATAACCCATCTGTGACCTACGAAGGCTATTTTGACCCTGAAAAATACTATGCCCAGGATGCAAACGGTGTCTATGTAGAGACAACACCCACAGGCCAGCCATGTGAGAAAACTTGCGTTACATGGCGATGCCGGAATAATAATCTTGGTGATTGCGTCTGGAAAGGCTCTAATTGTAACAGATGGGCATGTTGCACCCAGTGGCAGCAGAGTGGTGATTGCGGTATCCAGACCGGTAACTATTTGAATTATGCAAATATGACAAGGATTGACCTTTTAAGATGGGCATTAACAGGTGGAAGGCCTGAAAGTTGTAATAACCAGATCACCACCTGTGATCCAGAGGTTTATGGCCAGCCAAATGCTAACCTCAGTTGTGACAACGAGGGTTGCATACTTCAAGGTTCAACAGGAATAAAAGTCAAAGCCCGATGGGAGAGGATTACGGGCAATCAGGGAGGGCTCTTTTTTCAGTTAAAAGGTCTTGGGCTTAAACCAAGGATGGGAGCAATGTTCTTTGATAGCACAGGTGTAAACAGAACGGTCTATATTGGAGACTTCACAGGCTCTGCCAGTTATGATGGGGTGAACCCTTATAAGAATTCAATAACTGCTGTAAATTCTGAATCTCCTGGTGGTGCAACCCCCATAGGACCTGCCCTCTGGGATGCTTACAATTATCTTGCGCAGCAAACTCCACGATTCGGTGGGCCTCAACCCCAGACAGGTACTGGTAGTGAGTGGAAGAACCCTATGTATCAGTGCTTTGATGACAATAATGATGGTAACTGCCAGGGAAATGAGTTCAGGCTTGTGCCATGTGCAAAGAATTTTGTTATCCTCCTTACAGATGGTCAATGGAATATAGGAGGTGACCCTACACCAGGCCTTGCTTGCTCCGTAGATATTGGAGTAAGTTCCTATGACGGTGGCCCTGGTGAACAGTACTCAGCAGATCCGGTTGTGCCTGCCTACTGGCTACATAAGAAGGGGTTTACCAATGCACCTACAGGCCTAAATACCTATGTGGAGTCCATATATACTGTAGGTATGTGGCTTGGTGGGACAGGAGAACTGTCCTTAAATAATATTGCCATGTATGGTTCATTTGACAGGTCAAGAACATGGCCTGGAGGGGTATCTGATTATCCCCGCTTCAACGCCTGCTGGGTAGACGATTGTTCTCAATATACACAAGGGAAGTATGGCAAAGGCAGTCCTTGCACACCTCTACCACCTTCTTCTCCTGACTGGGATAGAAGGGATATGGAGGGGAATAACACGCCGGACGGGATCCCTGATACATTCTTCAAGGCTGATGATGCGATCCAGATAAAAAACCAGATGGTAAAGATCATCCTTGATATCCTTAGGAGGGTCTCTGCTGGTACCGCTGTCTCAATCCTTGCCTCTGGAGAAGGTCAGGGTGCGAACCTCCTCCAGGCGGTCTTTTATCCAAAAAGGACTATCGGGGTGGACAA
>JBBIPQ010000188.1:0-2216 GCA_037442785.1 Nitrospirota bacterium | reverse complement strand
TTGCAAAGTTAGCCCCTATCTCTTGATGGGAGCCATCCACCTCGTGATCAATCGCCTTGCCAATATCATGGAGAAGTCCTCCCCTCTTGGCAAGCCTTACATCGGCCTTCAGTTCCGCAGCCATTATACCTGCAAGATAGGCCACCTCCTTGGAATGCTGTAACATATTCTGGCCATAGGATGTCCTGTACTTGAGCCTTCCAAGTAGCCTTATTATCTCTGGATGAACCCCGGATATACCCAGTTCAAATACCGCCTTCTCTCCCTCCTCCTTGATCGTTGCCTCTACTTCCTTCTTGACCTTTTCTACAATCTCCTCTATCCTTGTTGGATGAATCCTTCCATCTGCTATCAACCTCTCCAGGGATATCCTTGCTATCTCCCTTCTCACAGGGTCAAAGGCGGAAAGGGTGACCATTTCTGGCGTATCATCCACGATCAGATCAACACCTGTTGCTGCCTCAAGGGCCCTTATATTTCTTCCCTCCCTTCCGATTATCCTTCCCTTCATCTCATCATTGGGAAGACTCACTGCCGTGACAGTTCCATCCGCAACATAATCACTGGCGTATCTCTGAATAGCAAGGCTAACAATCTCCCTTGATCTTTTTTCAGCCTCCTCCCTCGCCTCATCCTCGATCCTCTTGGCGAGCCTTGCTGCCTCAAAGCGGGCCTCTTCCTCAACCTTCTTCAGGAGTTCTTCTTTCGCAACCTCCATGCTCAGGCCTGATATCCTTTCGAGGGTCGATGTCTGTTCCTTTATCAGGTTTTCAAGGCGGCTCTCCTTTTCAGCAAGGTTCTTTTCCCTCTGATTGAATTCCCTCTCCCTCTTAATGAGTTCCTGTTCCCTCTTTTCTAATTGATATCCCTTTCTCTCGAGGGTTTCCTCCTTTTGCCTCAGTCTCCTGTCAATCTGGTTTAGTTCGTTTCTCCTGTCCCTTATCTCCTTTTCTGCCTCGGACTTGGCGTGATAAACAAATTCCTTTGCTTCAACGGCTGCCTCTTTTTTTATTGCTTCAGCTTCCTTCCTTGCCTCTGCAAGGATCTCCTCCTTCTGTTTCTCAATAGCCTCTCTCTGTAAACCTATGGATCGCTTGTAGATAAAACCGATTGTTATGCCTATAACAATACCGACAGCCACAGAGATGAGGATCTGAAGGATCAAAGACATAAATTTCCCCCTTTCAAGGTTTACGTTGAGGGTAGGGTGGTAATCAAAAAGAAAAGGGTTCTAAAAAAGGTCGGACATCTGCAAACAAGGTTCGAGAGATTACATCTTTAAGAGCCGGGATTCGTTCAGTATAACGAACCTCTCTTTCTGCATATCCCTCTATAGAACTGTTCTTTATCAATCGGATAGATTCTGACCTCATGAACCCCTTTATTAGACTTACTATAAAAAATAAAAGCCCGCCCTGTCGTTCAAGTGAAAAATTAGATCCCCTAAATATAAGGTGGGTGTCCTGAAAAAGCCTTAGGCTTCCGATCTCAAGATCGGCCTGCTCACCGGTCTTTTTACCCGGACTCCCTAAAGATCTAATTTGCCGGATCAACATTATTTCACTCGTCACGATCAGGGCAGGTTTACTACCCTCTGTAAACCGTTTTTATTTTTCTTTATATTTATTTATACCAGAAAAGGCATGATAAGGGCAAGAGGAATTTTAATCACGTTATTATTATGCCAGCATAACCCACCACATAGTCATAGTCACCGCTGACATCCCCTGAGGTAGAGTACCTTATCAATCTTGCCTCCTTTGCCTTTAATGCCTTTGCAGCATAGAGCATGATTGTGGCAGGGATATACCCGCACATGGAGATTCTCTCTCTTGTAACAGTATCATAGAGGCCCTCCGGGTCGAGCTGCAATATCTTATTTATGGCCATCTTATCCTTTCTCCTTGCCACATCATCAGAGACATAATGGCTCATGTCAGAGCTGGCTATAATAACAACAGGATAATCAGCCTGACTGATCGCCTTTGCAATCGCATCACCTATGATCTGACACTCCTCCAGAGAGGCATGCATAACTGTTACTGGAACGATCTTCGCCTTATCAGAAAGATACACAATGAAGGGTAACTGCACCTCTAAGGAATGCTCAAACAGGTGAGCCTGGGTATCCGATGTAACCATGGGGCACTCAGAGATTATCTTCCTTGCAAGCCTCTGATCAATTGATAGGACCCCTGTTGGTATCTCCCACTCGC
>JBBIPQ010000187.1:0-2216 GCA_037442785.1 Nitrospirota bacterium | reverse complement strand
GCCTTATCCGATCCATTATCTCATCCTCTGTTATGGGTATCCTCTTTGTCTTAAGAAGCGACCTATACCACTCGATAGGTGTCCTGTTAAAGAGATTCAATATGCCTCCCACCTCCTTGAGTAGCTCCATCGCCTTCTGTATAAGGTCCTCTGCCCTTTTACCCGATGGTCTTGTATCAAGGAATCTGTTAACCTCCCTTATCAATTCAAAGACATGACCAAGGGCAGCTGCTGTATTAAAGTCGTCATCCATGGCACCCCTGAACCTCTCCATGAATCCATTGATAATACCTTCCAGATGCCCTTCCTGGGGAGACCCCTTCTCAGGCCCCTTAATCCTGAGAAACTCCTCAACCCTTATCAGGGTGCTATAGTATCTGTCCAGGGTAGCCTCTGCCTCCCTCAGAAGCTCGTCAGAAAATTCTATGGGAGATCTGTAATGGGTCAAAAGGAGAAACAGTCTGACCGCCTCAGGGTCAAACCTCTCAAGTATATCCCTTATTGTAAAGAAATTACCAAGGGATTTTGACATCTTCTCCTTATCAATAGTGATAAATCCGTTGTGGACCCAGTATCGAGCAAAGTCCTTGCCTGTGTAAGCCTCTGACTGGGCAAGCTCATTCTCATGGTGTGGGAAGATAAGGTCAGCACCACCTCCATGAATATCAAAGGTCTCACCCAGATACCTGATAGACATGGCAGTGCATTCAATATGCCAGCCAGGCCTACCCAATCCCCAGGGACTATCCCAGGAGGGTTCACCCTCTTTTGAGGACTTCCAGAGGGCAAAATCCATGGGGTGTCTCTTCCTCTCATCAACCTCAACACGGGCACCAGCAAACATCTCTTCAGTATCCCTCTTTGAGAGTTTTCCATATCCTCTGAACTTATTAACCTCAAAGTAAACATCTCCATCTATGACATAGGCATAACCCTTCTCTATCAGGGCTGTAATTATCCTTATCATATCATCTATATGTTCTGTAGCCTTTGGCTCAATATCAGCCCTTCCAACACCGAGCCTGTCCATATCTACGTAATACTCCTCAGTATATTTCCTTGCCACCTCGTGCCAGGGAATGCCCTCTTCCTTTGCCCTCTTTATGATCTTATCATCAATGTCAGTGAAGTTTCGCACATATGTTACTTCATACCCCTTGAATCTCAGGTATCTCCTTATTACATCAAAAATAATGGCACTCCTGGCATGCCCTAAGTGGCAGAGGTCATAAACCGTGACACCACAGGCATATATGCCAACCCTGTTCGGTTTAACCGGTATAAATTCCTCCTTCTTTCCGCTCATGGTATTGTATATCCTCATCCTGTCTCCTTTCCCCTCAAGTCTCTCTATCCTTTTTTCAAGTTCGTAGATATGTTTTTCCAGTTCCTTTATCCTCTCATCAAAGGGATCAGGGTAATGAATCCTTGTCACACCCTCCACAATCCCCTCATCAAGAAACCTCGCCACCCTCTTCTTGATTATCCTTCCTGGTACACCCACAACTATTGCGTAATCAGGCACATGGTCAAGGACAACGGCATTAGCACCTATCTTAGCATAATCACCTATCCTGATTGCACCAAGGATCTTAGCACCAGCTCCTACAACAACATTATTCCCGAGGGTGGGATGCCTCTTACCCTTCTCCTTGCCGGTCCCTCCAAGGGTCACCCCCTGGTAAAGTAAGCAGTTCTCCCCAATCTCGGTCGTCTCCCCTATGACGACACCCATCCCATGATCAATAAAGAATCCAGGTCCTATCCTTGCGGCTGGATGAATCTCTATTCCAGTGATAAACCTTGCTATGTGGGAGATAAGCCTCGGTATAATGGGGATACCGATCTTCCACAGATAGTGATTTATCCGGTGAATCAAAATGGCATGAAAACCCGGATAGGCAAGGATCACCTCAAGGCCATTCCTTGCAGCGGGGTCGTTTTCGAAGACAGCCTTAAAATCCCTCTTAATATCTTTCCAGATACCCATCTGTCCATTGTCCGTTTCCCGTTGTCCTTTGTCCATTACACGGGTCAGGGATCCTGGGTCACAAAAGTATATTATACATTATGGCAGTTTTTCCACAAGCCTCACCACACCCTCCACCTATTCTCCCGGTATTCCTTTTTATCAATAATCCCCTGTTCGTATAGGGTCTTCCATGAGGGCCATGCGGATTGTCTGGTAGTGGTTATACCGCTATAGGATATGCCAT
>JBBIPQ010000186.1:0-2247 GCA_037442785.1 Nitrospirota bacterium | reverse complement strand
GATTTTGCAAGTGAAATTTGTCTAAATTAATAGAGTGGAATGTATAGAGTTAATAGAGAAACATCTTGATTCCCTCTGGTTTACTGCCCTGAGGCTTACCAGGAACAGGCAGGATGCAGAAGACCTCGTTCAGGAGACATGTATGAAGGCATGGGAAAATCTTGATTCCCTTCATTCAGAGAAGAAGGCAAAGGCGTGGCTTTTAAAGATACTTACTAACACCTTTATAAATAAATACAGAAAAAATCAGAATTCGCCAGAGTTGATAGATATAGAGCCTGATTTTCTTGAACCTATTTTTTATAAAAGTGGCCAGTATGCTGACCTTGAAAAGGAGATATTCTCTAAGGTTATGGATGAAGAGGTGAAAGAGGCTATCGAGTCCTTACCGGTTGAATTCAGGACGGTGATTCTACTGGTTGATATAGAAGGACTCTCATATAGGGAAGTTCAGGAGATCCTGAATATCTCTTCAGGGACTTTATCATCAAGGCTTTACAGGGGTAGAAGGCTTCTGAGAGATGCCCTCTATGAATATGCAAAAAAGAGGGGATTTTTAAAGGAGAAGAAAAGATGAGGTGTAATGAAGCAAGAAAGATTACATATCTCTCTGAATATCCTGAGGCAGTAAGCCATAAGGTGATAGAGGCAAAAAGACATTTGAAAGAATGTCCTGAATGCAAGAGATTTTTTGAACAGGAAAAGGCCTTTTCAGCATTGCTCAGGCAGAAGCTTACAAAAGAACCGGTGCCATCAGAACTGAGAGAAAGGCTATTAAGACATGTATCTGAAAGAAAGACCTATTCAAGGATAATCTACAAACTTATCTCTATTGCTGTAGTATTGATGCTCTTTGCTGCGGGGTATATCTATAAACTTCACAGTGATACAGAGTCGTTCGTCATGGATATTATCAATGACCATATCAATTTTCTACCATATTCTGGAATCCAGATAAGCTCTTCAGACTTTCTCACGATACAGAAGTGGTTTAATGGAAAGGTTGACTTCAGTGTTGTCCTTCCCGAGCTTAAAGCAGAAATTAAAGGAGCCAGACTATGTTTCCTGAAAGGGAAGCGGCTCGGTCTTGTTTTCTATGAACACAGGGGATCGCAGATTTCCCTATTTATAACAACAGGGCTTAACCCTGAAAGACTCTGGGCAAAGGAGGTGATGATACATGGAAAAAGGATGAAGGTTATAGGAAAAAATGGCTTTAATCTGCTCTTATGGCAGGAAAAGGGCATTACCTATGCCCTGGTGTCTGACTTAGACACAGTAGAACTAAAGAAGATAATTTAAAGGAGGTAGTCAGGATGAAGAGGATTTTGGCTTTAACGATGATCTTACTCTTTGCCTTTACATCTTTCACCTTTGCCGGTGGATGGGATAAGTCAAAAGGGACAGACAAGGTTACTCTAAAGGGGGCACTATTATGTGTCGGCTGCAATCTGAAGAAGATGAGTGGTGCCAATGCCCAGTGTGATCTCTATGCCCATCATGCCATAGGGTTCAAGACAGAAGACGGTGTTATCTGGAATATCCTTGAAAATGCCAAAGGACATGATACTGTGAGGGCTCACAGACTCCTTGAAAAGAATGTGCCTGCGACCATTACAGGCTGGATCTATCCCATAGCCCATGTCATAGAGATAGACTCGATCGAGGTAGAAGGCGTGAGCATGGCAGATATTCAGAAGGCAGCATGGGAAGAGGATCAGCTTCTTGCAAAGAGGTTGATGAGCAGGAAGGTCGGTGAACCACCTGTGCTGGGGCATAGCCACTGATGCTTGATTTTATTGTCAAGGCTGTAGAGGATCCCTCTATCTTTTCTTTAGCCCTTTCTTTTCTTGGAGGGATCCTCGCATCCCTCACGCCATGTGTATATCCAATGATACCTGTTGTGGTCGGCATCATTGGCGCCTCATCTATTGACAGGAAAATTACTGCCTTTACCCTCTCCCTGTCCTATGCACTCGGGCTATCCGTTGTATATTCTTCCCTTGGCGTGCTTGCAGCAACTACAGGTAGACTATTTGGCGAGATAGCAACAAGCCCCTGGAGCTATCTAATATTTGGCAATCTCTGTCTTGTCCTCGGAGCATGGATGATGGAGTGGATAAATATCCCGCTTTTTTCGAGTGGAAAAACAGCTAAGCAAAAAGGACATGCAGGTGCATTTATTACAGGGCTATTCTCAGGGGTTGTGGCAGCACCATGCACATCCCCTGTGCTTGGAGGTTTGCT
>JBBIPQ010000185.1:0-2277 GCA_037442785.1 Nitrospirota bacterium | reverse complement strand
CTGGGGTCCCCAAAAAATCTTCGACTTTTTGGGGTGCCCGCTTTCTTTTGTGTTTTTGAGGTCTTATGCCCATTTAAATAACCTCTGTCACTTTATTTTGGACAGCAGTGAATCCAACTATCAATTTTTATATTGACTTAATCTGCCATTTTAGGGTATAAAATAAACCGTGGCTGAGGGGTTCCTTTTAAGAGATTATATACCTGTTTTTATTACAATGTTAGCTGCCGTGGCCTTTGGCCTTGGCGCTCTCCTTGTCGGCTCTCTCTTCAGACCTCGCAGACCCTATCGGGAAAAGCTTCTTCCGTATGAATCAGGGAATCCACCGGTTGGGGAACCAAGGTACAGGTTTTCTGTAAAGTTCTATGTAATTGCGATGCTTTTCGTGATCTTCGATGTTGAAGCGGTCTTCCTCTATCCCTGGGCAGTGGTCTTTGACAGGATTGGTCTGTATGCCCTCATAGAGATGTTCATCTTTATATTTATCCTGGTGATCGGTTATATTTATGCCTGGAAAAAGGAGGCCTTTAAGTGGGAATAAAAGGAGGTGATGGATTATGGTTATAGACAGCCTTACATCGGTTGTTCAGGTTGAAGAGGGTTTGAAGATAATCCCAGGAGCAAACACGATTATCGCAACAATTGATAAGATAGTTAACTGGGGACGGATATCATCCCTCTGGCCAATGACCTTTGGCCTTGCCTGATGCGCCATTGAGATGATGACGACGGGATCGTCACACTATGACTTAGACAGATTCGGTGTAATCTTCAGGGGTTCCCCAAGGCAGGCTGACTTTGTGATAATAGCGGGAACAGTCACAAAGAAGATGGCTCCAATTGTGAGGAGGGTCTATGACCAGATGCCTGAGCCAAGATATGTTATAGCCATGGGTAGCTGTGCCTCATCAGGCAATGTTTATAATACCTACAGTACTGTTCAGGGCTGTGACAGTTTTCTCCCTGTAGATGTCTATATACCTGGTTGTCCCCCGAGACCTGAAGCCCTGATGGATGGGATACTAAAGCTTCAGGAGAAGATAAAAAAGGAACATTTCAGATGGAGCAGATGGAGATAGATAGATGAATCCAATGGATATTGGAGAAAGATTAAGGGAGAGGTTCCCTTCCGAAGTGAAGGCAATACAGGAATTCAGAGGACAGGTCTCTGTTACTGTAAAGAAGGAGAGGATAAAAGAGATCATGAGATTCCTTAAAGAGACACCTGAACTCGATTTCGATTTTCTCGAAGACCTCTGCGGTGTTGATTACCTGGGCAAGAAGGATGTGAGATTCGAGGTTGTTTACCATCTCTTTTCAATGAAACACAGACATATGATAAGGATAAAGGCAGAGGTTCCAGAGGATGACTGTAATATCGACACGGTTACGGACATATGGAAGGGTGCAAACTGGCATGAAAGGGAATGTTATGATCTCTTTGGTGTTGTCTTTAACGGCCATCCTGATCTTAGAAGGATACTCATGCCTGAGGACTGGGAGGGTTATCCCCTTCGGAAGGATTATCCTCTTAAGAGTGATCTTGGAGAGATGGAATGGAGGGGCTTCAAGGAAGTCCTCGAAGTAGCTGAGAAGAACAAGATATACGAGATGGATTAATGGCGGAAGAAATCAGACAATTAGAGACACGAGAGTTGACCATAAATATGGGTCCGCAGCACCCTGCAACCCACGGTGTCTTAAGGCTTGTACTTGATCTTGATGGTGAAAGGGTTGTTAAATGTACTCCTCATGTGGGTTATCTCCACAGGGGAACGGAGAAGCTTGCCGAGAATAAGACCTATCTTTCTGCTTTGCCCCTGACAGACAGGCTTGATTACATATCAAGCATGGCTAACAATGTTGGTTACTGCGTGGCTGTTGAGAGGCTTTTCGGGATAGAGCCACCTGAAAGGGCTAAATTCATAAGGACCATGATGTTTGAGATGACAAGGATAAGCAGCCACATAATATGGCTTGGCACCCATGCCCTTGATATAGGGGCGATGACTGTATTTCTATACTCATTCAGGGAAAGGGAGTGGATTCTCGACCTCTTTGAGATGGTTTGCGGGGCAAGATTGACAGTGAGTTACCCAAGGATAGGGGGGGTCAGAAATGATGTAACCCAGGAGTTCCTTGACAGCCTATATAAATTTACCGAGGAATTCCCCAGGAGGATAGAGGAATACGAAACACTTATTGACCAGAACAGGATATGGCTCAAGAGGACAAAGGGTATTGGCGTCATAAGTGCAGAAGAGGCTATTAACTGGG
>JBBIPQ010000184.1:0-2280 GCA_037442785.1 Nitrospirota bacterium | reverse complement strand
CCCTGTGGGAGGTGTGATAGTTGTCTCTTCAGGGCAAAGGGATTCAGAGAGGCAGGGTTAAAGGATCCCCTGGTATTGCTGCTGTCCAAAATAAAGTGACAGAGGTTATTTAAATGGGCATAAGACCTCCAAAACACAAGAAAAGCGACAGGATTTTATTAAAGGTAAAAGGATGCTGAATAGTCCATAGTCCATTGACCAAGGACTGTCGACTATTGACTAAAAGGTGTCGCCTTTTGTGTTTTCTCGGTCTCATGCCCATTTAACATTTAGCCCGCACAGAGTGCACTGGTATAAATTTTGATTTTAACAGTTTCGCATATTCGAAATTTTATATTGACAAATTTTTCCCATTTTAAATATTATTTAGTAAATCTATAAGAAGGAGGTATGTATGAGGAAGTTCCTATCACTCTTCCTTTCCCTGATGTTAATCCTGCCTTCTCTTTCTTTTGCAGCATCTCAGGAAGAACTCATGCAGAAGATCGATGCCCTCTCAAAGGAACTCCAGAAGCTCAAACAGCAGATGGAGGACTTGAAGAAGCAGGAGGCCCAGAAGGAGGAAAGGATCACAAAGGTTGAAGAAAAGGCTGAAAAGGCAGCAGGACCCTCGTGGCTTGAGATCGGTGGAGACTACCGATTCAGGTTTGACTCACTGAGTGGCAAGGTCCATGACTATGTTCAGTACACTGGGCAGCCAGGCATATCAATCCCCAACTTTCCTCAGCCAGGCGCCACAACAACCTTCTTTGCCTCTGGGGTTGAGGGATATAAGGCAAAGAATGATTCCCTTTTACTCAACCGTTTTGGCCTGAATCTAAAGGCACAGGCCACAGAGGATATTCAGGTAAAGGCCAGGCTCTTGATGTACAAGGTCTGGGGTCATGAAACCATGACACCTGTTCAGGGCAATTTCTTCCCTGATAGGGCCTTCGGTCCCTTTGATGGCACTGTTGCCCATGTCCCGTCTGATAATATCCTGAGGGTTGATTATGCCTATGCTACCTGGAGCAATATTGGCGGTGCCCCAGTATGGTTCTCTATTGGTAGGAGACCATCCACAGGTGGGATTCCGAGCAACATAAGGCAGAACACCGAAAAGATGGGAACAGCGGGTATTCCCAGTTTAATGGTTGATTATGCCTTCGATGGTCTTACAATCGGTGTTGCCCCTGATATAGAGATACTGCCGGGTGCCTATGCTAAGGTTTGCTATGGAAGGGGCTATGATAGTGGTTACAAGTTTGACAATGGAATATTCAAGAATGACCTGAAGGATACAGATTTCCTTGGTATTAATGTAGTTCCCTATGACTCTGACAAGTTACATGTTGAACTTCAGTGGCAGAAGGGATGGAATATCTTTAATGTCCCTTCTGACGGTATCAACTTTATGGGTATGCCCATGCCTGTTTCACTTAATATGGGTGATATTGACTGGTTTGGTGGTGTAGTAATGGGTAAACTGGAAGGGATCGGTCCTGGTGATCTTAACCTCTTTGCATCAGCAGCTATAAGCAAAACCCATCCTAACTCCAATACATTCCAGTTGCCCTTCTTCTCAATTAGCGGTATGGGTACATTTAACGGCGGATTTGGCCTCCTCTATGACGACGACCCCATGACTCCTGAGGTTGACAAGAAAAGCCATACAGGCTCAGGAATCTATCTGGGTGGTCGTTACGATATAAAGTCAACAGGAACGAAAATCGGTCTTGAATACAACCATGGTTCAAAATACTGGATAGGCATGGTTCCAGCAGGGGACGACCTCTGGACATCAAAACTTGGCACGAGGGGAGATGTCTATGAGGTTTACCTCATTCAGGAACTGAATAAGAAGCCTATTGCAAAGAGAGGAAAGGCCTATATCAGGGTTGGTTATCAGTATTACAAATTCAACTATACAGGAAGCAACTCCTGGATAGGTGAGCCAAAAAAGATTGCTGACCTAAATACAATGGATCCGTCAAAGACACAGCTCTTTGCACCCCTCAAAAACGCCCACGATATCTACGCAACCTTTGATGTTGTATTCTAACCCTCCCAGGGAGGGGCATAGCCCCTCCCGCCCCCTCTTTTAGACTTTTTATTGTTATTTAATCTCCCTTTATTATATAATTGGTCAATTACACATCTGTACAAGATAAATGTTAAATGGGCATGAGACCGAGAAAACACAAAAGGCGACACCTTAATGTAAGCTGTTAAATGACCTATTATCACCATAAAATAATCTCAAAAGACATTCATAGCCTCATTCTACCTTTAAGTAAAATC
>JBBIPQ010000183.1:0-2293 GCA_037442785.1 Nitrospirota bacterium | reverse complement strand
GAACCGATGACATAATTAAGGAACTTGAGGAACTGGAGCAATACATACTCTCTTTTGGCAGGGACTTTGGCATGGATGAACATATTGAGTACGATGAAAAAATTAAGATGTATTTTCTTAAACAGGAATATCTTGAAAGCTCGGGAATAGAAAGACTTATTGATGAATACAACGAAGATGTTTTCTGGGAAGAGCTAATTAATGGACTCGCAAACCGAGATATGTTAGAAAGATATAGCAGAGAGGCATTAAATAAGATGAGTCGGGATGAGTTACTGGAGAAGAGATTTCCGTTCCTGAGTTTTTATGAGGAGGAGTTTGTTGAGAATGGATTGAAAAATTTAAGGCTTCTAAAGGGACCTGAGACGCTCCAGTAGATCATAAGCGATCGAAAGTAGGAGGGCATTTAATCCCCTGGGTCTCATGAAAAGGTTCAGGAGGAGGAAGAATCTCCTTGGAAGACTGACCTTCTTTCTCTCAATGCGGACAACCTTCCCTATTACCCTGTCTGAGCTTACAGGCCTGTCCTCATAAAGCAATGCATCACCCCTGGTAATGTAAAAGGTGATCTCCCTTTGTCTGAATATGCGGATAATCCTGTGGCAGATGAGGCCTCCATCATGGGACTCTGGATCCCTGAAGATTATTATATCTCCCTTTCTTAGATTATCAGGTGAGGTCACTATGATGCTGTCTCCTGTGGTCATAAAGGGAAACATAGAAGAACCCCTCACAGGTATCCTCACTGGGATGCCTTGCTTTATTATGGGATCGACCGTCATAGGGGAAAGTTTACAGAAGTTAGCTATGCCTGACGACACTGCATTTTGGAGGAGAATTTGAATAACCTGGGCATTTCCCGCACACCAGGACCGCCTCTTCTGGCCTTAACTCTACCTTCTTGATCTCTGGCTTTTTATAGATCTTCTTCATCCTCTCACCTCCTCCAAATTATAAAATGACTCAACCCTCTTACGGGCAACATCGCAGAGGTACTGGACAGGGCCTTCATCATCCCCATTCTCTATCTGGGACCAGCCAGGGCAGTTGCCACAGAAACGATAAAGGTCACAGCCTCTACAGAGATTTCCAGGGCTTACCTTCCTGTCCTTAATCTCCTTAATAAAATTATACCATCCCTCCTCAAAACTTCCAATCCTGAGGTTATATCTTTCCCTCCTTGCCATTATGCAGATCATGAGATTACCATAGGGGTCAATATGAAAGGAATTTCCTCCAGCTCCACAGTCATAAAGCATATCAGATATCCCTGTATCAGATTTATGAGCAGCCTCCTTAAAGAACTCATCCCAGGCCTTTTTTCTTTCCTCATCCATCACGTCAAGGTTAATAATCTCATCAGGACCAAGCCTGTGAGAAAGGGGAGATCTATCCATATCAAGTCTGCTATTTATTAGGGGATCAAACCTGAAACTGATCGCCCTATCCCTTGCGATCTCCTTCATCATCACTATCTCCTCAAGATTTTCCTTCATTACCATTGTCTTGAGCTTCAATGGGATCTTCCTCCTGACAAGCCTTTCAATACCATCCATGCATCTTCTGAAGGAGCCCTTTACCCTCGTTACTGTCTCATAGGTCTTCTCAGTCCCACCATAAAGGGTTATCTCAACAGAAAAGGGTCTCCATTCATTAAGGAAATCCGCTATTTCATCATTGATTAAGGTTCCATTGGTAAAAAGGGTAAGGAGTATCCCCCTCTTCTTTGCATGTATCCAGATGTCCTTAAAGTCCTTTCTTAAGAGGGGTTCCCCTCCAGTGAAGAAAAGCCAGAGACAGCCATTCCTGGCAATAGAATCAATGATCGCCTTAAGAGTCCCTGTATCCATCTCCCTTTCCATCTCTTCCCTATCGCTGGCAGGCAGGTTACAGTAGCAATGGACACAGTTATTGTTACACCTGAAGGTCAGTTCAATACCTCCAAGAAGGGGTATCCTCCTGTGAAGTGCCTTCTGGTAAAGGGAATCCCTCCACTCAGAATAGCTGATCTCTCCTATACCATGGGCGCAATCCATCACATCGCCCTTATAGCCCCTATCCTTTCCAGATCAGCTATAAAACCCATGACGTCCCCTTCCACATCTGGAGGGGAGTTGTATTCATCCCTTATAATCTCTATGATCTCTCTTGAGTCCCTCTTACCATCTATTAGTTCCCATATCCTTGAGCCAACCTCATTTAATACATAAATGGAATCCATATCAGCGACATTATTCCTCACAGGGACAAGGATCACCTCCTCATCAAGCCTCCTTGAAACGATTGATTCATC
>JBBIPQ010000182.1:0-2325 GCA_037442785.1 Nitrospirota bacterium | reverse complement strand
GCCTCTGTGAGGGCAGGTGCGTCGTTGATACCATCTCCTACCATTGCAGTAATTTTTCCCTCTTTCTTTAAGGACCTAACCACCTCGACCTTCTGATGGGGAAGCACCTCTGAGAAGACCCTTTCAACGCCCACAATCCTGGCAATTGCCTGTGCTGTCTTCCTGTGATCACCCGTGAGCATCGTGGCCTCAATCCCCATATCCTTTAACTCCCTTATTGCCTGAATTGACCCTTCTTTGATAGTATCAGCTATTGCAATAACCGCATTGACCCTGCCATCGATCGCCACGAAGACAGGTGTCTTTGCCTCTTCAGAAAACCTCTCCGAAACAGGGATAAACCCTTTTATATCAACTCCTTCTGCCTCCATGAGGTTCTGGTTGCCAATAAAGATATGTCTGTCTGTGACAATGGCCTTCACCCCGCCACCAGGGATGGCTGTAAAATTAACTGCCTCCTTTAGTTCAATCCCCCTCTTTAGTGCCTCTTTCACAATGGCATCTCCAAGGGGATGTTCTGAATACCTTTCAGCAGAGGCAGCCATAAGAAGAACTTCCTTCTCATTCAGTTCACCAGATACATAAATATCTGTTACCTCCGGTTCTCCCTTTGTGATAGTCCCTGTCTTGTCAAGCACCATACAATGCACCTTATGGGCAATTTCCAGGGCCTCAGCATCCCTGATCAAAATTCCCTTTTCAGCCCCCATCCCAGTGCCGACCATGATCGCAGTTGGGGTTGCAAGCCCGAGGGCACACGGACATGCTATTATAAGGACGGCTATAAAATTCATGAGGCTCAATGTAAAGGACCTCTCAGGGCCGAGGAAAAACCAGATCATAAAGGTGGCAAGGGCTATTGAGATTACGGAAGGAACAAAGACCGATGCAACCTTATCTGCAAGTCTCTGGATAGGGGCCTTGCTCCCCTGGGCCTCCTCCACAAGCCTTATGATCTGGCCAAGGGCCGTGTCCCTTCCGACCTTTGCAGCCCTTAACCTGAAACTGCCAGCCTTGTTGATGGTGCCGCCAAAGACCGTATCCCCTACAGACTTTTCAAGGGGAAGGCTTTCCCCTGTCAGCATAGATTCATCCACAGTAGAAAAACCCTCGATTATCTCACCATCAACAGGTATCCTCTCTCCTGGTCTCACAATAACTGTCTCGCCCGGGGTGACCTCTTCGATCAAAACCTCCTTTTCCTGTCCATCCCTCAAAACCCTTGCTGTCTTTGGCTGAAGCCTCATAAGTCTCTTGATCGCCTCGGATGTCCTCCCCTTTGCCCTGGCCTCAAGAAGGCGGCCAAGGAGTATAAGGGTTATTATTGTTGCGGATGTGTCATAGTAAACATCAGGGGTGAGTCCTCCCCTTTCAAAAAGGGATGGTGAGAATGTGGCTATTACACTGTAAATATAGGCAGCAAAGGTTCCTATGCTTATCAGGGTATTCATATTCGTTGTTCTGTGTTTAAGGGCAGACCATGCTGCCCTGTGAAACCTCATTCCAGCCCAGAACTGAACAGGGGTTGAGATCAAAAAGAGGATAAACCAGCTTGAGAGGATCGGGATATTTATAATGCTACCCAGTATTACGGGTAAAGTAAGGCAGGCGCTTATTATAAACCTCTTCTTTAATTCATTGAATTCCCTTTCCCTTGACTCCCTCTCTCTGTCAACATACTCCTCTGTTATCTCTTCAGCATTATATCCTGCCTCGGCTATAACCCTCTTGAAATCGGTAAAACTGACCATGGTGGGTATATACTCAACTGAGGCCTTTTCAGAGGCGAGGTTAACCGTTACATTCATTACCCCGTCGAGGGACCTCAATGCCTTTTCAACAGCCGCCACACAAGCTGCGCAGGTCATCCCCTTAACAGCAAAATCTATCCTGTTTATTAAAACGCCATAGCCCTCTGACCTGACAGCCTCTTCAATACCCTTAATATCAAGGGGTTTTTCTGCAATGACCGTAGCCTTTTCTGAGGCAAGGTTTACTGTTACATCCTCAACACCCTCGATATTCTTTAGGGTCTTTTCAACTGCTGTGGCACAGGCTGCGCAGGTCATGCCCGTGATGGGTATGTCTATCCTCTTTGGCATTTCTGATCAGATGCTGAAATAATGATCAAATCCTTCATCTCCCTGACTGCCCTCTCAAGACCTGTAAAAACTGCCCTTGATATGATGCTATGGCCTATGTATAGTCCCCGAATGCCCTCAATCGAGGCGATAGCCTTTACATTGATGTAATTAAGGCCATGACCAGCATTTACAGAAAGGCCAAGATTGTTTCCCACCTTCACAGCCTCCTTAACCCTGTGCA
>JBBIPQ010000181.1:0-2415 GCA_037442785.1 Nitrospirota bacterium | reverse complement strand
AGGGATGGGGTGATGAAAAACCTGCCTGTCGGTGCTTCATTATCCGAGATCAAAAAGACAGGATAAACATGTAGAGGCCTGAGGGTAGTACTTTCGGACGCGGGTTCGATTCCCGCCGCCTCCACCAGTAATCTATTCCTATGTGCCTATCCTGTTGGAGCCTTCTATTTTTATGTTATTATTTTATCTGATCTTTAATCTTGCAGAATTATGGGAGGTTTTTATGCGTTTCTCCAGCATGTTTATTCCCACACTCAGGGAGGTGCCTTCAGATGTGGAGGCGGTCAGCCACAGACTCATGCTCAGGGCAGGTTATGTAAGACAACTTGCCGCAGGATTATACATATTCCTTCCCCTTGGCTGGAGGGTCCTTAACAGGATAAACTCCATTCTCAAGGAAGAGATGGAGGCAATAGGTGCCCAGGAGATATCTATGCCTGTGCTTCACCCGGCTGAGATATGGCAGCAGACAGGTCGCTGGGATGCCATAGGAGATGAGATGTTCCGCCTCAAGGACAGGACAGGCAGGGATATGTGTCTTGGCATGACCCATGAGGAGATAATGACATGGCTTGCTGCAAAGGAGATACGATCCTACAGGGATCTGCCACAGATATGGTATCAGATACAGACGAAATTGAGGGATGAGGCAAGGCCAAAGAGCGGGGTTCTCAGGACAAGGGAATTCCTGATGAAGGACAGTTACAGCTTTGACGCTGACGAGGATGGCCTTGAAAGGAGTTACAGGCTACATGCAGAGGCCTATCACAGGATATTCAAGAGATGCGGCTTGAGATTCTATCAGGTCGAGTCAGACCCTGGGATGATGGGTGGAGCTAAGGCTCATGAATTTATGGCTCCAAGCCCAGCAGGAGAAGATGAGGTGGTTCTTTGCGATAATTGTGGTTATGCTGCCAATGTGGAGTTGGCCATAACAGTCTCCCCTGATGTTACTTTTGAAGACTGGCCCTATGAGGAGTTACACACTCCAGGGAAGAGAACAGTTCAGGAGGTCTCTGAATTCCTTGGGATATCCCCGAGATACTTTATTAAGAGTCTCCTCTTAATGGCTCCAAAGGGACCTGTCCTTGCCCTCATAAGGGGTGATCAGGAACTCCATGAGAAAAAGATGCAGAAGATCATAGGTCCCTTCAGGACGGCTGAGAAGGAGGAGGTAAAGAAGATCCTTGGTGTTGAAGCAGGTTTCATAGGGCCGATGGGACACAATCTTGAGATCATTGCAGACCTCAATATTAAGGATGGGGTATATATAAGCGGGGCGAATCGGGAAGACTTCCATGTTAAAGGCATAAGGCCAGGGATCCACTTTGAGGCAAGGTGGCAGGATATACATATGGCAAAGGAAGGGGATAGGTGTTTCAGGTGTGGTGCTGTGATCAGGATCGAGCAGTGTATTGAGGTGGGCAATATCTTTAAGCTTGGCACAAAATATTCCGTGCCTTTAAAGGCCTTTTACCTTGACAGTAGTGGCATGGAGAGGCCTCTGATAATGGGCAGTTACGGGATAGGCCCGGCAAGGATTGCAGCAGCAGCCATTGAGCAGAATCATGACAGTGATGGAATCATCTGGCCAAGGAGCATTGCCCCTTTTGATGTGGAGATCCTGCCACTGAATATGAAGGATGCAAAGACAATTGAGGTATCAGAGCATCTATACAGTTCGATCAAAGAAAAGGGTATAGATGTCCTGATTGATGACAGGGATGAGAGGGCAGGAGTGAAATTCAAGGATGCTGACTTGATAGGTATACCCACCCATATAATTATCGGTGAAAGAAATCTAAAAGAGGGACTGATAGAGATTAAGGACAGGAGGACAAAGAAGGCTGCAAAGGTCAGGATAGAGGAGATTTTTCAATATCTGACTGTACAGGTTTAGCAGGTGGCTTTCAGCAAGTCGGTAGACTTTGCTGAAAGCTCGTCTAAGAGTTGCTGTAATCTTGATACTGGAGAAATCTTCAATTCCTCAGTAAAAGTCCTTAAAGATCTTGACAATTCCTCCATTTCTGGTAATTATTTCTAAAAAGTAAGAGGGGATATGAATGGAGAGGTCAGGGAGAAGTTCCATCCTTCTCATTGAGGATGATAACGATGTTAGGCAATTAATCAGAACCTTTTTTTGAAAAGAGGTTTGATATCCATGAAGCAGCAAATTCTCGTGAAGCCATGGATCATCTCTCCTATCCTATAGACCTTGCGATAATTGATTATCTCCTTCCTGATGGTAACGGTCTCGATTTACTTAAGAGAATAAGAGATATAAAACCTTCCCTTCCCGCCATAATAATAACTGCTTACAGTTCAGAGTCTCTGGCAATAAAGGCCTTAAGAGCAGGTGCTACTGACTACATTCGGAAACCCATCAGCCTCAGTTATCTCGCATCAAAGGTATCA
>JBBIPQ010000180.1:0-2417 GCA_037442785.1 Nitrospirota bacterium | reverse complement strand
ACAGGGCAGCTATAATCTCTTTCATATCAGGGGCCTGTTACAGGATAGGATGGGAATCCCGAAAGGGATTCCCTGGCAAAAGACACCTTTATACCCATCTCTTCAGGCCTGATGGAAGAAGACATATGGTAATACAGAACTTAGATGTGGTAAAGAATTTCGGGATAACCACAGATAACCTCCGTGTGGACTTTTTCATTCCCGAGGATGCAAGAACCTTTGTAAGGGAGATATTGCAAGATTCTGATCTTAAAAAAGAAGAGATACGGCCTATCATACACATCCACCCTGCATCAAGGTGGCTTTTCAAATGCTGGAAGGATGAATACATGGCAGAAGTGATCAGATGGCTGCTTGATGGCGGCAATACCGTGATAGTCACATCCTCCCCAGACAGACGAGAAATAGAAAAGGCAAAAAGGATTTTATCATTTGTCGGATCACGATTCACGAATCACAGTTCACGATTGTTAGATCTGTGTGGAAAGACAACCATCAAACAACTTGGTGCAATATCAGAGGCATCTAATCTCTTCTTAGGCGTCGATTCTGCTCCGATGCATATCGCTGCAGCCATAGGAACACCTGTCATCGCCCTGTTCGGTCCAACTGGTGCCTATAGCTGGGGACCCTGGGATTATAATCAAACATTAGAAAACACACCTTATTTAGAGAGAAACGGGGTGCAAGTATTCGGCATCCATACCGTGATCCAGAGGAACTGGGAATGTATCCCCTGCGGAAAGGATGGTTGTAACGGCTCAAAGATAAGTAGATGCCTTGAGGATATAAAACCTGAAGAGGTTATAGAGATAATAAGGAAAAGGTTAGGTAAATCCTCAACTTAAATCTTGATGTGTCTTTTCGCAACTTTCTGGGTTATTTCACACACCCCTCATGAATGTGAGTAAACCATCTCAAGCATCCTTTTTATTTCTTGGGGCATTTCTCCCTTCATGGTTTTGGCAAGATAAGAGCTTGTGGAAATGATGTGCATCACCTTAATCATGAATTCCCTCTTTCTCATCGTGAGCTTATCAAGATTCTTCATCTTGTGCATATAGAACTCCCTTGATGCCCTCCCGAGTTCCTGAGAGACCTCCTCAAGGGTCATGTTTGCTGGCTTTATAACAGGTTCCACGAGGTTATACTTGCTGTAATCCCGTACAACTATGTAATCCTTTAAATAAGGATATATCTCAGAATATGGCCATGGTGCTATGGCAAGAAAAAAGGCAAGGTCAGGGTTGTAAAATTTGGCAAGATCTACAGTTGCCCTTATCTTTTCAACATTATCATCTGGCATCCCGAGGACAAAGGAGGTCTCTGAAACAATATCATGTTCATTTATCAGATCAAGAGCCTTCTTTGATTCCTCCACCTTTATATTCTTGTTGAATCTATCAAGATTTTCCTGTGTTGTTGCCTCAACTCCTACATATATGTGGTCGATCCCTGCCTCTCTGTATTTCCACATGATGTCTTCAGCCCTCACAATATCATCTACCCTCGTCTCCATCAAAAGCTTTACACCAACCTCTCTCTCTATCATCAGGTCAAGTATCCTCTCCCATCTTCTTCTTGAAAGGGTAGGGGTCTCATCAGAGACCATGGCAACATTTACACCATATATATCCCGGAGATACTCAAGCTCTGCTACAAAATTCTCAGGGCTTCTTGCCCTCCACTTCCTCTGCCAAAACTTCTGCTGGGAGCAAAAGCTGCATGCCTGATTGCATCCCCTTGAAGAGCTCACTATTGCAAGGGTAGAGCCCTCCATTGGTTTATACTTATATATTGACCAATCAACAAGGTCCCAGGCTGCTGGTAATGAATCAAGGTCTTTTATAAAGGGTCTTGGAGGAGTAGCTATCACATGACCATCCCTATAAAAGGCTATAGAACCTACCTTTTCTGGATTATCCCTGTTGTTAAGACAATCGAGTAACTCGACCAGGGTTTCCTCGCCCTCACCCCTTACAATGTAATCAAGATACTCGTGGTGCTCCCTCAGGAGCTCTTCATAACAGAATGTGGCATGGACATTACCCATAACCGTTATAATATGAGGATTAATCTCCTTTGATAGCCTTAAGACCTTCAGGGCATCAACTACAGCTGCCGTGAATGCTGTAGTTGCCACGACATCAGGTTTTTCGTCTACTATCCTTTTTTCTATCTCTTCATAGCCATGCCAGTAGCTCATTGCATCATAATAAACTGGATCATATCCTGCCTGTCTCAATGAGTATTTGTCCCGACTATACATGATGCGTATCTGGTTGGCAGGTGTGAAGACCACTGTAACCTGCTACATTATGTTTGTAGGGATAGGTCGGGATGCTAAAGGATTGGTTCCCTGTCCAGGTTAAACGGGAGTTTTCTGTTGCACCACCCCAGTACACAGTGCAGGTCCC
>JBBIPQ010000179.1:0-2441 GCA_037442785.1 Nitrospirota bacterium | reverse complement strand
TCTAATGGGCATGACTATACAAGGATCGTGCCTGTGTATAACATATTGAAAATAAAGGAAATCCTATATGGAGAAAACTTCTAAGTCAAGGATTTGACAGTGGGAGTCCCTGGGCAGTCAAAAAATATTTAGCTTTATTGCTGTTCAAAATAGATTTACGGTGCCATTTATAGACAGGTGTGATTAAGCTTACTGATATGCTCGAGAAATAGATTATAGGCCTCGGGGAGGGTTCTCTTTTTATGGGTCACGATATAAAACCTCCTCTTCATATGGGTATCTGATAGTCTTATCTCCTTCAGTATTCCATATCTTAGTTCGTCCTTAACAGAAAGCCTCGATAGAATGGATATCCCCAAACCCGCCTTTACAGCCTGTTTTATTGCATCGGTAGATCCGAATATACCCGCTATCTTAATACTGTCAAGCGATATACCCTTATCCTCCAGTATTTTTTCGGTCTCCCTCCTTGTCCCAGATCCCTGTTCTCTAAGCAAAACAGGCAGATTCATCAATTCCTTCAATGTCATCTGTCCGTGTTTAATGAACGATGGTGATGAAACCGCAATCAGTTCATCTTCAAGAAAAGGAGTATAAGCTATTTGAGAATTTGCAAGCCTTGCCCCTACAATTCCCATGAGCAATTCATGTCTCGAGATCTTCTCAACGATCTCTCTTGAATCAGATATAAGTATCTGGAATGAGACAGAAGGATATTTGCCAACGAATCCCGCCATAATGGATGGAAGCAAATATGTTCCTGGTATTGTGCTTGCGCCGATAACCAGCTCTCCAGATATCTCCTTTTTCATGTGTCCAATGAGTTCTTTAATACTCCTGGCCTTTTCTATGATCTCCAGGGCACGGCCATATAAGACCTCTGCCTCTTTCGTAGGGATTATTGTTCTGCCAAGCCTGTCGAATAGTTGGCAACCCAGTTCTTCCTCAAGGGTTTTAATATGGTTGCTTATAGTAGGTTGTGTAAGATAGAGTTCCTCTGATGCCTTTGAGAAACTCCTATTCTTAAATACCGATACAAAGACCCTTAGCTGATGGACATCCATATTAACCTCATAATCTCTGTTTCTCAGCACCCCTGTCCAATACAAATGTTAAATGGGCACGAGACTGAAAAAACATGTCCATAGTCCATGGACCATAGTCCTGACTGTGGACTAATAAATCCCTTCGCCACTGGACACCCCAAAAAATCGTTGATTTTTGGGGTGTCCGCCTTCTTTTGTGTTTTTGAGGTCTTATGCCCATTAAAATAACCTCTGTCACTTTATTCTGGACAGCAGTGAGGGGGATTAATACCTCAATAACTCCTCTACCCCTTTTCTGATCCTCTCAACTGATGGCATGTAATGGTCTTCCAGCCTTGGAAAGGGCATCACAACATCAAAGCCAGTAACCCTTATTACAGGGGCTCGAAGATATAAGATGGCATCCTCTGATAGAAAGGCAGCAATCTCTGCACCAAAACCTCCAGTTCTTGGGGCCTCGTGGACAATCATGCATCTGCCAGTCTTTCTGACTGAGTTTATGATGGTCTCCTCATCAAGGGGTATCAAGGTCATAAGGTCTATCACCTCTGCATCAAACCCTTCAATAGCCTGAAGGGTTCTCTGGAGCATGCTCCCCCAGGATATAATGGTGAGATCCTTGCCCTCTTGCACAATCCTTGCCTTTCCAAGGGGTATTGTATATTCCTCTTCGGGGACATCCTCTTTTATGAGTCTGTAGAGTCTCGTTGACTCAAGGAATATCACAGGATCAGGGTCACGAATCGAGGCAAGCAGCAATCCCTTCGCATAATAGGGCGAGGATGGGACGACAACCTTGATGCCAGGCATATGACAGAATAGGGCCTCTGTACTTTCGGAATGAAGCTCAGGGGCCTTAATCCCTGCTCCGTAAGGGGTTCTTATAACAAGGGGGCATGTGAACCTTCCCCTTGAACGGGACCTTATACGGGAGGCATGAGAAAAGATCTGATCAATAGCAGGATAGATAAATCCCATAAATTGGATCTCTGCAACCGGTCTTAACCCATACACAGCCATCCCGATTGCAGCACCCACAATTGCTGATTCGGCAAGGGGTGTGTCAATCACCCTTTCAGGACCAAAGAGGTCAATCAGTCCCTCAGTGACCCTGAAGACCCCGCCATCCCTGCCAACATCCTCACCAAGTATTACCACATTACTATACCTTTGCATCTCCTCCTTCAACGCAAGGTTTATTGCCTGAACCATGTTAAGTTTAGGCATGGTTACTCCGCACCTCCACCCTTCCACTCCTCCGAGCTATCATAAAGATCTTTCCTGTTTAACCTGTCTCTGGGTGGAATTCTCATAGGTATATCTGAACATATCTTCTGGTGGTGGTAACTCTATCGCCTCTTCCTTCCTGACAGCCTCGTCAATGAGAGCCTTTGC
>JBBIPQ010000178.1:0-2449 GCA_037442785.1 Nitrospirota bacterium | reverse complement strand
AACCGGTAGCGAGCACATCTGAATAGTGGACAGGAGAGATTTCAGGATACTCATAGCTGATGATGATGAGATAGCCCTTGATGTTTTAAGCTCCCTTTTATCAAAGGAAGGATACCCTGTCTTAACTGCCAGGGACGGCATTGAGGCAATTGCTATCCTGAGAAGGGATGATAGTATTGGCCTCGTAATTACTGACTTGAGGATGCCAGGGGCTGATGGGCTTGAGGTGCTCAGAAATGCCATGAGGATTGATCCTGATATTGCGGTAGTTATTCTTACTGCCTATGGAACCCTTGATTCAGCCCTTGAGGCAATGGAAGAAGGTGCATTCGATTATCTGACAAAGCCCTTCAAGGTTCAGGAGATATTGATCATTGCAGCAAGAGCCTTCAGAAGGGCCGTGCTCCTTGAGGAAAGGAGAGAACTGATCAGGCTCCTGAGGGATACATATAGAGACCTGGAGATCATCAGGAGTATATCCATCAGCAATAACATAGATGTTCAGCTCTCTTGGATTGAGAGGATAGAAAGATTAAAGAGGATGGATGTGTTAACAGAGGAAGAGGCTGATATATTAAAGGAAAGGCTGGTTAAAGGTGAGTAAGGGAAGGATATTAATAGTTGATGATGACCAGATGGTGAGGGACGTCCTCTCGGATGTCCTTAGGAAGGCGGGAGGTTATCTGACCGATGTAGCTCTTGACGGTCTTGAGGGACTCAAAAAGGTCAGGAATAGAGAGTATGACATGATCTTTACTGACCTCTCGATGCCTGGCATGAGCGGTATAGACCTCCTCAAGGAGGCAAAGAGGATAGACCCTTCTCTCCCTGTTGTTGTAATCACAGCCTATTCCACCATTGAAAATGCAATTAATGCAATGAAGGAGGGGGCAAGGGATTTCATAACAAAGCCCTTTCATATTGAAAAGATAACATCAGTAGCAGACAGGATCATCGGTGAAAAGAGACTGCTTGGCAGTATTTTGAACAAGGAGAATCACAACAAATCAGTGGAGATCCTTAATCAGGAACTATTTAGGAAGCTAGAGGAGATAGCAATACTTCAGACCATAAGCAGTGAACTCGACCTGATATATGACAATAAAAAGATATATCAAAGGATCGTTGAGATGGCCTCAACACTTCTCAAGGTGAAAGAGGCATCCTTCGGGATAATGGAAAATGGTTATCTCAGGCTCAAGGGAGTTATAGGCGTGATAAAAAAGGATATTGCCATTGAAAACACAATCCTTGAGGTGGTAATAAAGACAAAGGCCCATTATCTCGCAGGGTACGGAGAGATCAATCCCCATTCTGGTGCAATCCTGACATCTCCCTTTCTCTCAATCCCCTTAGCAATGAATGAAGAGGTCTTTGGAATTCTTAACCTATCAAATAAGGCGGATGGAACGGGATTTTCAGAAGATGAGATCTATCTGGCCATCACATTCGCGAAGAAGGCTGCCCTCCGGATAGAGAATAATGCCCTTTATGAGGTACTTTATACAAACCTTGTGAATACGTTAAAATCCCTTGTGATGAGTATTGAGGCAAGGGATTCTTACACAAAGCAGCACTCCGAGAGAGTAACTGTCTATGCCCTCGAGATTGCTGAGATTATGAATCTCACTGAGGATGAGAAGGATGCCATAAGATTTGGAGGCTATCTCCATGATATTGGAAAGATAGGAGTGAGGGATACGGTTCTCCTTAAGCCAGGGAAACTATCAGAAGAGGAAAAGGCAGAGATAAGACTTCATCCAGTTATAGGTGGTAACATAATAAAACCGATTAAATTTCTGCCAAAGGAGAGGGAACTCGTGCTTTACCATCACGAGAGGTTTGATGGAAAGGGCTACCCTGAGGGGTTGGAAGGGGAAAGGATACCCCGCATAGCAAGGATACTTGCTGTTGCAGATACATACGATGCAATGACATCGTCAAGACCATACAGGACAGCCAAGACCCACGAATTTGCCATAGATGAACTTAAGAGATGTTCAAATACACAGTTTGATGGAGAGGTTGTCAGGGCCTTTCTCAATACAACAATAGGGAGGAAAAAGACATATGATTCGTGAGGGAGATAGGATAGAATTCAGGCTCTTGCCTGACTCAAAGAGGTATCAGGCATTGGTTCTCCACTCTGATGATGAGAGGCTTTCTTTCAAGGCAGGAGAGTTGCCAGTTGAGGTCTCAGGAGGAATAAGATTAGCCATAATCATTCATAGGGGTGACCAGATAAATGAATACTATGCCGAGGTTTCTGAGATTAAAGGGGATTCAATAACAGCGAGATGGATAAAGGAGAGAAGGCAACATTTCAGGGTTGATGACGCCTTTCCTGTTGATATAAGAAGGTTAGAGAATATACCACCTGTTAAGAGATCAAGGGTCTTTCTTGGTTATCCCGCTGAGAGGGAAGATGCTGAGGTGGAGGCACCGGATG
>JBBIPQ010000177.1:0-2477 GCA_037442785.1 Nitrospirota bacterium | reverse complement strand
TCAAGGATATTGACCATAGTCAGTGCAATGGCTGAAGAAGGGGGGCTGTCTGATGAGATAGGTGGTATGCCTGCCGTAGGTATTGCCCCTGAGTGGATGGCAGAAAAAGCAATAGCAATCGGTGCCTATGTGGCTGCATCAGGGACGCCAGTTATTATGGGTGGTGAATCTCCTGTTAAGGCAAGCAAGGAGGTCCAGAGAATACTTACAGAAGTTATGTGGGAAAGATTCAAAGGCGCCTTACATTTTGAACCTGATCCCGAAAAGATGCTTACACTTGCCCTTGATTACATTGATAAGGCGAGGGCAGCCCTCAAGCTCAGGCCTTACGAGCCTGGAAGATTTGGTACGGAACGCGTGCTTATGGATATGGCTGCAAGGCGTGAACTTGAAAAGGCAGCAAGACCGCATGTAGGGCTTTAAAGAGTCAACACAATCCATACATCTGAAGGGTGAGGTAGTTACTACCTCACCCTTTTTTATCAACTTTTTTTTGACAAAATAATATCCAGCCTATAGAATTAAAAAAAGTTAATAATTTATTTATTTTTAGGAGGACTGAATGATCAAGGGCTTTTTAAACAATAGATATGTTTTCTTCGTGATTGTGGTTGTTCTTTTTTGTATGAATATTCATATGCCTTTACATTGAATGTGGTGGGCTGCGACCCAGACAATAACTGTAACATCCCTGTAAATGGCTTCAGATGGTTGCTAGAGGAGGATAACACAACCCAGTCTCCCCCTGGTGTAAGGGTTCCTGATAGCGTAAGCCTGAGTATCCATAACAGTCATTCACCTGTCATATCGAAAGGTAGCTCAAACTCAGGCACCGTAATTATAGATGCAGACCCTTCAAGGCCTTATTTTGTTACTGTACTTCCTGATTCAGGATTTTCTTTGGGTGGTATGTGCCGGCAGGGGCTACTACTGTTACAGTTAAGGTGCATCAGTATCCTATTCCGACTGCACAGATTTCTGTATTTGCCTTTAAGGACCACATGCCTATAAACAATATCTTTGATCCGTCAGAAGAGGGTATAGGAGGTGCTACAGTCTTAATATTTGATCAGCTTGGCCAGATGAGTACCGATGTATTTGGAAATCCCCTTGGAACAGAATATGATAGCAGCGGAACAATAATAAGGATGGGAAGCGGGGTTATCAAGACTTGTACCCAGTCTGATGTTGATCAGGGTTTGAATTACTGTACGAGAGTTGGTGAGGCCTTTATAAAGAATCTTGCCCCTGGTAAGTATGGTATTAGGGTTGTGCCCCCAGGGAACCCTTCTTCCTATATACAGACCTCTACCATTGAAGGAACCCCAGGGATTGATGCCTGGGTAAAGGCAAATGAGCCGCCCTTATTTATCGAGGGCTTTGGAACAGGTTTTTATCATGTCTTTATCGGTTTTGTTTACCCAGCTGAAAATGGAGGCATCTCAGGCATTGTTTATTATGCTACAACAAGGGCAGAGAACGACCCCCGATATGCTGCTTCGGAGCCCTGGGAACCAGGAGTACCAAGGGTTCAGGTATGTCTTTATAGAGACAGTGATGGAAACGGAGTGATCGATGCCCTGAACAATAACGGTAATGTGGCGCGGTGCGATGTGGATAATCATCCCCTTGGCAACTTTCCAGGACCAGAAGATATTGACCGCAATGGAAACGGGGTCTTTGATCTTGGCGATGCAATAGATGTAACCTGGACTGATAGTTGGGACGATAATAAGCCAACTGGATGTATCCAGGATTTGCCGGCAATCCCTGGAGTTCAGCCATGTTTCGACAATTATGGAACATGGAACCAGATTAGACCAGGTGTATTCGATGGAGGTTATGCCTTTGGTTTTGCCGCTGGAAAACCTCATTTGATGCCTGGATATTACATAGTAGAGGCTGTTCCACCCCCGGGCTATGAGATCCAGAAGGAAGAGGTTAAGAATGTTGATTTTGGTGATGAATACAGACCAATAAACAGGGTACAGATCACGGGTAGGGATTCCAGCTTATTTTACACGGCGGGGATAAGGTTACCTGTTACAGTAGTACCTGGAGGTAGTGTAGACATAACAGTAGGGTTCAGGTCGAGGCCGAGGGGGTTAAAGTCGGCGATACTGAAGATATACTCGAATGACCCTGATACCCCTATCCTAAGTGTGCCTTTAAGTGGTATGGCTGTGCGGTAATTTTAAGAAATTAAATGTTGTCACTGCTGTCCAAAATAAAGTGAAAGGGGTTATGGGCATAAGACCTCAAAAACACAAAAGAAGGAGAGGGATCTCATGCCCATTTAACATTTATCTTGGGCAGATGTGAATAGTAATGTTGTATTAGCTAAATAAGAATTGAAAATCTCCATCATTCCAGAATAAAATAACCGACATGGAAAAGGAGATAATTACCGAGGATGTTAAGACCCTGCTGAAGGAGACCTTTAAGGACTTAAGGGATGATGTCCATATTGAGGTCTT
>JBBIPQ010000176.1:0-2501 GCA_037442785.1 Nitrospirota bacterium | reverse complement strand
GACAAGACTTTCGTCTTGCTCAAGAATTATCTTTGCTCTCTTGGCGGTGTTAATCTTTTTGATCTTTTTCATCTTCACCCTCCAGGTGATAATGGTGAAGATATTTTACATGATAAGCAATCCCTTGTGTATGGCTGATTTGATAATGATTAGAAATACATTAGATAGACGTTATCGCTGGATTTGGGGTATAGTTTAATCCCTTCTCTACCGAGTTTGCATCCTATGCTTCCACAAGGGCTTGCAAAATGAATCCCTCAGAAAGGTTATTCTCCCGGTTACAGGGTCTCTTAACTGTCTTGCGATTATATATAAATTTCCATCCCTTGCAAAGTATTTTGAGCCTGTAACCTCAAGGGGGGTTTCTTCATTAAATTCTATAGAATTTCTTAATAAATACCATCGTGGTGCTGTAACCACCTTGTAAGCCCTAACTTTTGTGTTCAGTCTGAGTATCACAGGACCCCTCATACCATAAATAACCTCGGCCACGGTTCCCTTGACAGTGATCTCTGTGTTTTCGTCATACCCCTCGGTAATCTCTGTTTCACCGTGTGAGGTAGTAATCGCAGAGAGCAAGAAAACTGCAATCAGTACTGTAATCTTTATCCATCTCTGATTCATAATTTTAGTTTATAACTGGCTTTCAGAAGACAGACATTCAGAAGACAGAGTCTGTCTTCTGAATGTCTCTGTCATCTGTCGATGGAATTTTGCCCTTAACTGCGGGTTACATTCCCATCATACCCATCATACCCATGCCTTTGCCACCCTTGCAAAAACCAAGGCCAAGTCCTGTAATGCCTGCCTCAGATGCCTTTTTCTGTATCTCTGTCCTTAGATCAACCATCTCCTTCTGTTTTGCTGCTATCGCATCCCAGTCAGGGTTCGTCTGTGTCCTGAGTAGCATGAGATCAGTTCTCAACTGTAGCATCTTCTGTCGTAAAGGTAGGATATCCTGCTGAAACTTTGCAAACTTCTGAGCCTGCTCCGGTGTAATGTTAGCACCCATCATTCCGTAACCCATGCCATGTCCAGGGCCAAAGGCCATTGCACCTGTAATAAGGGCTGCCACAAGGGTAACTGCCAGTCCTATGGTTATTACCTTCTTCATATCTTCACCTCCTTTCTTTTTTTAATTCAAGTAGCAATAGTCGTGCCAGTCAGAACATGGCTCTTAGTTCTTGGCTCTTGGTTTCTAAGCATTCGTTATTAGACAAACCTTTTATGCAAAATCTGCATCTAAAGTGCAAGGTATGCATCTATGAAATTCCATACTCCTTTATCTTATATTGCAAGGCCCTCAAGGATATCCCCAGTATCTCAGCTGCCTTCCTCCTGTTGCCCCCTGTCTTTGATAGGGCATTCTCAATAGCAACCTTTTCTATGGTCTTTAAATCACCTTTTATCTTTTGCGTATCATTGGTCCCTATTTCTGATGTTTCAAGTTCTGGTATAGTTAATTGGGTACCCCGGCTTATAATGATGCTCCTTTCGATTATATTTTCAAGTTCCCTGATATTTCCTGGCCATGCATAATTGGCTAACCTTTCCATGTCTGAGTCAGAGATTGTTTTTGTCTCTTTGCTAAGCCTTTGCGATATCACATTTACAAGATAAGTTGCAATGTCTGGAATATGTCCCTTTCTTTCTCTCAAAGGAGGGATATTTACGGGAAAAACATTAAGACGGTAATAGAGGTCTTCTCTGAATCTATTTTCGGCCACAAGTGTCTTTAGATCCCTGTTTGTTGCTGCTATAATCCTCGCATTCGTCTTTATTGTGCTCAGTGAACCAAGCCTTTCAAATGTCTTATCCTGAAGTACCCTCAAAAACTTGGCCTGTAAAACCGGACTCATCTCTGATACTTCATCCAAGAATATGGTGCCGTTAGTTGCCAGCTCGAACCTACCCTTTTTCTGTGACAGGGCCCCTGTGAAGGCCCCCTTTTCGTAACCGAAAAGTTCTGACTCAAGGAGGTTTTCAGGAATGGCTGCACAGTTTATATCAACAAAAGGCCCTGTCCTTCCGCTCAAACGATGAATGATCTTAGCTATCAGGGTCTTTCCTGTGCCAGTTTCACCATAAAGCATAACTGTTGCATCAGTAGGAGCCACATCCTGGATATCCCTCAATATGTTTTCTATGCCTGCAAAGACTATCTCAATAGGGGGCATGCCATGAAAGGCCTCGGATTTCAGGAGTTCATTTTCCTCAGAAAGCCTCTGCCTTTCATAAACCTTTGAGACAGCAATTCTCAATTGCTCCGGATCCTTGAGAGGCTTTGTAATGTAGTCAAAGGCCCCTTTTTTCATTGCTGAAACAGCAGTATCAACCGTTGCAAAGGCCGTAATCAAGATAAAATCTATATCTGCATTTATCTTTTTCACCTCTTCCATAAGCTTGATTCCATCCATCCCTGGCATCTTCAGATCAGTAATTATGAGATTTGGTGAATAAGAATCTATTTTCTTTAATGCATCCTCTGGATCTGTAAGGCC
>JBBIPQ010000175.1:0-2556 GCA_037442785.1 Nitrospirota bacterium | reverse complement strand
ACATTATAAGGCTATACTATCACGCTGTTTTAATTTTCTCAATCAGGGGGAAGATATGGGTAGAACAATCGTTTTCTTTGCGATAGTTATAAACCTTGCCTTTGTTTTTTCTGTTAATGCCCAGGAGTCCCCTTCGGGGGTATCCCAAAAATCGGAAGATTTGGGTGGTGCCCTTCCTCTTGTTAATGCAATTGAGGTGAAGGGTCTAAAAAGAATAGAGGAAGGTGCTATTAAGGCCAAAATAACCCAGAAGATAGGTGAACCACTCTCAAAGGAGAAGACCGCTGAGGACATCAAAAATATATACAAGATGGGGTATTTTGACGATGTCAAGATAGATATGGAGACCTTTGAGGGTGGGATAAAGTTGATCTATGTGGTCAAGGAAAAACCGACAATTATAAAGGTAGAATTTCAGGGAAACAAGGAATTAAGTGACGATAAGCTGAGGGAAAAGATAGCCATTTCTCCAGGATCGATAGCAGACATAACCCTAATTCAGGATAATGCATCAAGGATACAGTCCCTTTATGAAGAGGAGGGGTACTGGGCTGCAACGGTTGTGCCTGTTGTGAATAAGGTTACTGAGAATGAGGTCACCCTGACATATCAGATTACTGAGGGTGAAAAGGTAAGGATCAAGAAGATAAATATAATCGGCAATAAGGCCATATCCTCGGGAAAGATCAAGGGTGTTATGAAGACCTCTGAATGGGCCATATATTCCTTCCTGACATCTTCAGGTTATTACAAAAAGGAGACCATGAACAAGGACATAGAGGCTATTAAGGATCTTTATTTCAACAGTGGTTATATAAAGGCCATTGTAGCAGACCCTGAGATAAGGCTGACCCCTGACAGGAAGGGTATGATAATAGATATTCAGGTCTCTGAAGGTGATCAATATAAGGTGTCGGGTATTGAGATAACAGGCAATAAGGCCTTCTTAGAGGCTGAACTGAGGAAAAAGATAACCCTTAAGACAGGAAATGTCTTTAGTAAAGAGGCAGTAAAGAAGGATATAACTGCCATCACAGACCTATATACACAGAACGGTTATGCCATGGCCAATGTGTTTCCTGACATCGTCCCTGATGAAGAAAGGAAGGAGGTAAAGGTTACATACAAGATTGAAGAAGGTGAGATCTTCCGGATAGGGAGGATTGAGATATCAGGAAACATAAAGACAAGGGATAAGGTTATAAGGCGTGAGGTGAGGCTTGACGAGGGCGATAAATTCAACAGTGCCCTTCTGAAGAGGAGCTACGAGAGGATTAATAACCTTAATTTCTTTGAATCTGTTGAACTTATTCCAAGGCCAAGATACGAGGAAAGGCTTCTCGATATCGATATAAAGGTAAAGGAGAGGCCAACAGGTTTTCTGAGCGTTGGAGGTGGCTACAGTTCTGTTGATAAACTTATAGGAGTTGTTGATATAACCCAGGGGAACCTCTTTGGAAAGGGACAGTATCTGAAGTTAAAGGGAGAGTTGGGCGGTAAGTCCTCATTCTATGAGCTGTCCTTCAGGGACCCCTGGTTTATGGATAAACCTATCTCTTTCAACACGGATATTTATAAGACAACGAGGGAGTATGTGGATTATAAGAGAAGGGCAACAGGTTTTGGCTTTGGTTTTGGAAAGAGTCTTGATGAATACTGGGGAGCCAGCATATCCTATAATATTGAAAAGGTTACTATATACGATGTTGCTGAAGGTGCCTCGGACATAATTAAAGACCAGATAGGTACTCGTGTCACCAGCAGTATAACACCATCTATTGTCAGGGATTCAAGGGATAACTTTATAGATCCATCAAGAGGATCGAGAAACTCCCTATATGTGACCTTTGCTGGTATTGGAGGGACAAATGCCTTTATTAAGGGAGTGGCTGATTCTGCCTGGTTCTTCCCTGTCGGAAGCACCACAATCTCTGTGAGGGGAAGGTTTGGATATGCCACAGGCATCTTTGGAAAGGAGCTTCCCCTATATGAGAGGTTCTATGTTGGCAGCATTTATACTATCAGGGGTCTTGGTTTTGGTGAGGCTGGGCCAAGGGATGATAAAGGATCTGTGATTGGCGGGACAAAGGAATTGATCTTTAATCTGGAATACATATTTCCGATATTTTCTGAATTGCGATTAAAGGGTGTGGTGTTTGCAGATGCGGGTAATTCCTATGATCAGGATGAACCTATTGGTGCATTGAGATATACATCTGGATTTGGCATAAGATGGATATCACCTATTGGTCCTATAAGGATCGAATGGGGTTATAACATCAATAAGAAGCCAGGTGAGGGTTCAAGTAAATTAGAATTCACCTTCGGGACATTCTTTTAACTCGAATAGGCGGCACCCCGCTATGGTGGAGTTGAAAATAAAGTGAAAGGGAAAGAGCGGCAGCTTCGCTGGGCTGTCGCACGAACTAAAGGAGTCAACTATAAAGAATTCTCCTTTGGACTAAATAAAGATTTATGAGAAAGCATAGCGAAAATAGTTCTAACAAGCTTATGAGCAGTAGCCATGACAGCCTTTCTGAAAGGCAGACCGTCTTG
>JBBIPQ010000174.1:0-2581 GCA_037442785.1 Nitrospirota bacterium | reverse complement strand
ACAATGGCTGAACAAATAATAATTGATGTTAGCACTTTATACACAGATGCTGCAAAACTTGTAGCATTAAATGAATACACAGAAAAAGCTATTAGCCTTGCTGGCTCAGGCAATGAAATTGTCCTGACTGGTCAGGGACCAATTTGGCTTTATCTCAAGATTGCACATGCCCTGCACGGAGTGGCAAGAAAACTTATCTACCGTTCACCTGTCACAGGAGATATAGTCATCTTTGACCATTCCCCTGATTAGATTTAACATATCCTATGAGCTAAGATTAGTACGGAAAAATCTATGATTATCCCTTATCAGAAATTTGAATTTATCATTGAGGCTATTGATGAGTTGAATCTCCCCTATTACAAGGGTTCAACCTTCAGGGGTGGATTCGGGAATGTGTTCAGGCGGATTGTATGTGCATTGAGAAGTCAGGACTGTAATGATTGTATGCTCAGGTCAAAATGCATCTATGCCTATGTCTTTGAGACCTCTCCTGAATATCACCCCAAAAAATCTAACGATCCTTCGGGAACCCCTGGCATGGTTTTCCAGAATAACTCAGCTATTATGAACATGCATAAGTATGAAAAGATACCCCATCCCTTTGTGATAGAGCCTCCCGAAGGTAATTTAAAAACCTGTCCACCTGGAGAACGCCTGAATTTTAATCTTATTCTCGTGGGAAGGGCAGTTGAGTACATTCCCTATTTCGTCTATACCTTTGATGAGCTTGGCAGCATTGGCATAGGCAGGGGAAGGGGAAGATACAAACTTTTAATGGTCAAGAAAGCAGATGCACGAAAACTGGTTTATTCATTAAAGGACAAGACCCTTAGGCAGACTGATCCAGACTATCTTGAACTTCTTGAAGATTTTAAACCGTCAGGGATAATGAATAGTCTCTCCATGAGATTTATTACACCCCTGAGGATCAAATACAACCGGGACCTTGTGGTTACCCCTGAATTTCACATCCTCATAAGAGCTCTTCTGAGAAGACTTGGATTACTCTATTATTTCCACTGTGGAAACAAAAAATCAGAATGGGACCATAAGAGTATTATAAATCATGCTATGAAAGTTGAGATTAAATCATCAAGTTTCAAATGGCTTGATTGGGAGAGATACTCTTCAAGACAAGATGCGAGGATGAGGCTTGGTGGTATTGTTGGAGAAATAACCTATCATGGAGACATCAAACCTTTTCTTCCTATAATCCAGGCTGGAGAGATCCTTCATATAGGGAAGAACACAAGCTTTGGTCTCGGCAGATATGAAATAATCTAAAAAGAAATATTTCAGAAATATTTCTTTCCTTGTAATCCACCATAATGCCTTTTAAAATAATAATATGGAAAGGACCCTTTACATAATTGCCTATGACATCAGAGAACCTCGCAGGCTTAACCGGGTAAGGTATTTCCTGAAGGGTTATAGCACTGGCGGACAAAAATCTGTATATGAATGTTTTCTTACAGATGGAGAATTGAAGTTTGTAATAAGTAATCTTAAAAGGCTCATCTTTGAAGCCGATGACAGGGTTCATATATTCAGGATGGATGGCAGAAGCCGCACCCACACCCTTGGCATTGCTACTCAGCCCAAAGACCCAGCATATTTTTACATCGGGTGATAGTTATGGGAACCCTTTACATCGATAGAAAGGACTGTCATCTAAAAACAGACGGCCATGCAATAGCAATTTATGTTGATGGCAAAAGGGAAGGCTTAGTTCCCCTTGCACCAATCAAAAGGATTATCATTGTTGGTAATATGACAATAGAGGCATCTGCATTGAGGAAATTTACTGAACTCGGTATCAGCACAATATTTCTATCCGGTAGAAGATTGAGTTTCTCAGGGATGATCCATGGAAGATTGCACTATAATGGAATCTTGAGATTAAAACAATATGAAAATGCCATATCGGACTTTGCAAACCGGTATGCCCAGGAGTTGGTAACAAGGAAGGTAGCCTCTCAGACATTGTTACTTGAAGAAGCATTATCAGTTAGAGATGATTTAAGAGCAGTAATGGTAAATTCCATTGAGAGCCTCAAAAAGATACTGAGTAAATTAAAAACAACATCTTACAATATTGAATCGCTGAAAGGGATTGAGGGAAGCGCATCGGCAACATATTTCTCAGCCTATACAAATCTTTTCCCAGAATCATTGAACTTCAAAAAAAGGACCCGAAGGCCACCCCTTGACCCTGTTAATGCGATGCTTTCGCTTTGTTACACCTTACTGCACTTCGAGATAGTAAGGGAAATAGAGGTTATCGGCCTTGATCCTACAATAGGTTTCTATCATCAGTTTGAATACGGAAGGGAATCCCTTGCATGCGACATCGTGGAACTATTCCGTTGCGACATTGACAGGTTTGTATTGAACCTTTTTAAAGAAAGAAAATTCACATCAGATGACTTTTCAAAAGAACATGAAGATAGTGGCTATTATCTTAAGAAACAGAAGAGAAAACTGTTCTATCACATCTATGAAGAATGGGCTAAGGGCATGAGGAGCCGTTTCACAGAAGAGGTCAGGAACCTTGCAAGGAGGCTTTTAGATGACCAGA
>JBBIPQ010000173.1:0-2612 GCA_037442785.1 Nitrospirota bacterium | reverse complement strand
TGTGAGGGCCACAGGACCCTCCAGTTCATTAAGTATGGCACCAATGCTTATAAGACCTGGGTCCTTTGACAGGACATAACCACCCCCAGGCCCCTTAACACTCTTGACAAGACCAGCCCTTCTCAGTTTATTGAGTATCTGCTCTAAATATGGTGCTGAGACATCCTGTCTTTCTGATATCTCCCTGATAGTGACAGGCCTTTCAGGGTAGCCCTTTGCTATCTCAAACATCGCCCTTACACCATACTGGCCTTTAGTTGACAACCTAAGCATAATAAAAATATAAAATACCTTACTATTTTTGTCAAGTATTAATCCCCCTTTTTTCTGGTATACTTACTTATGAGAGAAAAAAGTAGACAGATCTTTCTTCTAAAAGTCGGAGGTGTCAATGGATATAAGAGATTATGTTTATAGGATAGCCCTTGGGGCAAGGGAAGGAGCGAGATCTATTGCAAAGGCCTCATCATCCAAGAAGAATATGGTACTTACAAAGATGGCTCAAGCCTTAAAAGAAAGGGCATCGGAGCTCATCTCAGAAAACAAAAAGGATATTGAGTTTGCAGAAAAAAAAGGCCTCTCAAAGGCCCTCATTGACAGGCTGACCCTGAATGAAAAGCGGATCAATGAGATGTCCCAGGGCCTGATCGAGGTTGCCCAGTTACCTGATCCTGTTGGTGAGATAATAAAGATCTGGCAGAGACCAAATGGCATGATGGTTGGAAGGATGAGGGTCCCTATAGGAGTTATCGGGATGATATATGAATCAAGGCCAAATGTGACAGCGGATGCAACGAGTCTATGTCTTAAGGCGGGGAACGCTGTACTCCTGAGAGGTGGCTCAGAGGCCATAAATTCAAATAGGGCTATTGTGAAGATCCTCAGGGATGCTGTGAGAGCAGAGGGGATTCATGAAGGTGTCATCTCCTTTATTGATATACCCGAGAGAGAGGCAATTATGGAGATGCTCAAATTAGAAGGGCTTATTGATCTGATTATACCCAGAGGTGGTGAGGGCCTCATCAGGGCAGTAACAGAAAACTCAAGGATACCTGTTCTCAAGCATTATAAGGGCGTATGCCATGTCTTTGTTGACAGGGATGCAGACCTTATAATGGCAGAGGAGATATGCTTCAATGCAAAGGTCCAGAGGCCAGGGACATGTAATGCCATGGAGACCATGCTCGTTGACGAGCCTGTTGCAGAGGGTTTCCTGCCAGGGATGCTGAAGAGGTTTGAGGCAGCTGGGGTTGAGATAAGGGGATGCCCCAAGACCATATCCATCTATCCTGATATAAAGGAGGTCAGGGAAGAGGACTATTACAGGGAATACCTTGACCTCATACTCAATGTGAAGGTAGTAAGTGATATGGATGAAGCAATAGAGCATATCTCAAGGTACGGTTCTGCCCATTCCGATGCGATAGTGACCATGAATTATGATAAGGCAATGAGGTTTCTGAGGGAGGTCGATTCCTCTGCAGTGTTTGTCAATGCCTCCACAAGGCTGAATGATGGTTATCAGTTCGGCCTTGGAGCAGAGATCGGGATTTCTACAGACAAGATACACGCCAGGGGACCCATGGGACTTGAGGAACTTACCTGCACGAAATTCATTGTCCTGGGATCCGGACAGTTGAGGGAGTAAGGTATTAGGGTAATGCACATAGCCTTAATATCTCCGACATTAGGAGAGGGTAAGTTTCTATCAAGATACCTCAAAAAGGCATCAACACATCCCTTTACCATCTATCAGGGAAGGATCGGGAAAAATAGGATAGCCCTAATTATCTCAGGCATCGGAAAGACCAGCGCAGCATCGGCAACAACCCATATCATCAATAAGCTATCCCCTGATCTACTGATACTCTTTGGTGTTGGGGGTGCCTACCCTCTGACAGGCCTTTCCATTGGGGATATTGCTGTTGCCGAGAAGGAGATCTATGGTGATGAGGGCATCATAATGAAGGATGGATTTCATGGCCTGGACTTCATAGGCATACCTGTTATTAAGAAAGGGAAAAAGGCGATCTTCAATGAGTTTCACCTTAACAGAGGTCTTCTGGATAGTGTCAAAAAATATATTGATAAGCCTTTTAAAAGCGGGAATTTTATAACCCTCTCGTCTATTACAGGGACTGTGAATGGGGCGATCCGATTGGCCAGGAGATACAATGCCATCTGTGAGAATATGGAGGGAGCTGCTGTTGCCCATGTCTGCGAGATATTCAGGAGGGATTTAATAGAGATAAGGGGTATAAGCAATATCGTGGAGGATAGGGATCCTTCAAAATGGGACATAAAAACAGCGATAAGGGCAACCAGCAAGACTTTACTTGATATCCTTAATCATCTTCATTAACCTACCCTTTTCCCTTCTGTCAATAGAACTTAGGCCAAATATATAAGGTTGTAACTCCCTTACAAGGTAAGATGCCTTCTCTCTAAGCCCAGGTTCTTTTATCCCTGAGATAAATTCTTCGAGTCCCTGGGAATGCCTCCTGATATATCCGTGTCTTTTCATCACATCCAGAAACCTCCTGAGGATAACCACCTCTGGAGGTGTCTTAATAGCAGAGACCACATACCGAATAACTATAAAAAAGATCATC
>JBBIPQ010000172.1:0-2626 GCA_037442785.1 Nitrospirota bacterium | reverse complement strand
TTGGCGGTGTTAATCTTTTTGATCTTCTTCATCTTCACCCTCCAGGTAATAAGAATGAAGATATTTTACATGATAAGCAATCCCTTGTGTATGGCTGATTTGATGATGATTAGAAATACATTAGATAGACGTTATCGCTGGATTTGGGTATAAAATACAGAGCAACAGATACACCTGTGGATATGGAAAAACATATGGAAGAGCTTGTCAGGTGATTTTGACTAAAATTGTTATGTAATCAGACCTCATATTTTATATCATAAAGGTGGATGGTTGATGAAAAGGTGGTTCGGGGTATTAACAATCCTCGCCCTTTTGCTTACAGGCAATCAGGCAACAGGTGGGGCTTCAATGGCAGAGAAACGGCCAAATAGATTAATCTCTGAGAAAAGTCCATACCTACTGCAACATGCCTATAATCCTGTGGACTGGTATCCCTGGGGAGAGGAGGCCTTTGAAAAGGCCAGAAAGGAAAACAAACCCATTTTCCTTTCTATTGGCTACTCTACCTGCCACTGGTGTCATGTAATGGAGGCAGAGTCCTTTAGTGACCCGGAGGTTGCCATGTTGATGAATGAGGTTTTTGTCTCGATCAAGGTGGATCGAGAGGAACGGCCTGACATAGACCAGGTTTATATGTCAGTCTGCCAGATGATTTCAGGGCACTGCGGATGGCCTCTTAATATTATAATGACACCTGATAAAAAACCCTTCTTTGCAGGGACCTATATCCCGAAGGAAAACCGGTTCGGAAGAATCGGGATGCTTGAACTGGCAAATCGCGTTAAAGACCTCTGGTCAACTGAGGGAGAAAAGGTCCTTAATTCTGCAGAAAAGATCGTAGAAGTTCTTAAAAAAGCTTCAGAGCTTTTACCTGGTGAAGAACTCAAGGGAAAAGAGAGCATCGATACTGCATACAAAGAGCTCTCCCGTGGTTTTGATAAAGAACATGGTGGCTTTGGAACAGCACCCAAATTTCCTACTCCTCATAACCTGACATTCCTTTTGCGTTATTGGAGCCGCACAGGCGATAAAAATGCACTTGAGATGGTAGAAAAGACCCTTAAATGGATGCGCAATGGAGGGATATATGACCATATTGGATATGGATTCCATCGCTACTCAACCGACTCAGAATGGATTGTTCCGCACTTTGAGAAGATGCTCTATGACCAGGCCATGCTCTCAATGGCGTATATAGAAACTTATCAGGCAACTGGCAAAGAGGAGTACAGAAAGACCGCAGAGGAAATCTTTGAATATGTGCTCAGGGATATGACATCGCCTGAGGGGGGATTTTACAGTGCCGAGGATGCTGACAGTGAAGGAGAGGAAGGAAAGTTTTATCTCTGGACAGAGGAAGATATACGCCAGATACTGGGTAAAAAAGATTCAGAACTGGTTATAAAGGTATTCAATATTAAGAAAGAGGGCAATTTCAAAGACAACCTCTCAGATGGACATAACAGAAATATCTTGCATCTAAAGAGGTCTCTAAGGGAGATCGCCCCTGAGCTTAAGATGTCCGAAAAGGAACTTAAGGGAAGGCTGGAGAGAGATAGGAAAAAGCTGTTCTCTGTCCGTGAAAGACGTGTTCACCCTCATAAAGACGATAAAATTCTTACCGACTGGAACGGTCTTATGATAGCTTCACTGGCAAGAGGTGCTCAGGTATTCGGGGAACTACGGTATGAGAGAGCTGCAAGGAAGGCTACTGAGTTTATCCTCAAAAAGATGAGGCGTCCAGATGGACGCCTCTTACACCGTTACAGGGATGGTGAGGCTGGCATAGATGCCTATGCAGATGATTATGCCTTTCTGATATTGGGGCTGATAGAGCTTTATGAGGCAACATTTGATGTCTCATATCTCAAAAGCGCCATTGACCTTAATGCAATATTCTTAAAGCACTTCTGGGATGATAAAGATAGTGGTTTTTATTTCACTGCTGATGACAGCGAGAAAATGATTGCCCGTTCTAAAGAGGTTTATGACGGAGCTGTCCCTTCAGCCAATTCAGTGGCACTGTTAAACCTCTTCAGGCTGGCAAGGATGACTGCAGACCAACAGCTTGAAAAGAAGGCGATGAGTATGATGAAAACCTTTTCAAGACAGATCATACAGTCCCCATCGGCATTTACTTATTTCATGTCTGTTATTGACTTTGCCTTGGGGCCTTCTTATGAGGTGGTGATCGCTGGTGACTTGAAGTCAAAAGATACTAATACGATGCTTAAGGCATTGAGAAAGAGATTCATACCAAATAAAGTGGTTCTCTTCCGCCCTATAGGAAAGGAAGCTCAAGAAGTAATAAATCTTATAGGCTTTATGAAATATTATACAGATACTGATGGAAAGGCTACTGCCTATGTCTGTCAAAATTATAATTGCAAATCCCCTACAACGGATGTAAATAAAATGATGGAGATGCTGAAGTAATAAATACCCAAATCCAGCGATAACGTCTATCTAATGTATTTCTAATCATCATCAAATCAGCCATACACAAGGGATTGCTTATCATGTAAAATATCTTCATTCTTATTACCTGGAGGGTGAAGATGAAGAAGATCAAAAAGATTAACACCGCCAAGAGAACAAAGATAATTCTTGAGCAAGACGAAAG
>JBBIPQ010000171.1:0-2628 GCA_037442785.1 Nitrospirota bacterium | reverse complement strand
AGCTTAAAAATACAGGTTTGTCTTCCCTTTTTGCCCTTTCAAAGGCCTCATCGCACCAGGGATACCAGTCTATTTTTTGATATGATGAGTGTCTCAGATAGGAAGACTTTTCTCTTGCAAGTCTATTCATTAATAGCCACCTTCTCTAATCCTTACAACCTCACCAGTGTCCAGCTGATAATCTGAACCAGCTTGGATAATCCCATCTGCAGAGTATCCGAATTGAGACCAGTATCCTTCTCCCCCCTTCTCAACAAATGTAAGTTTTGTTATTGTCTTTACATTTTTGTATCCGTACTTGAAGGGAATAATGAGTCTCAACGGTGCACCATGCTCTGGAGATAAGGGTTTATTATTCATGGTATGGACAAAAAGCACCCTTGGTTTGAGAAGGTCTTCAATGGAGATATATTCATAATAGTCGTCGGCACAATAAAAATACAGATACCTTGCATTATTTAATGGTTTGACTATCTCAAAGAGGGTTTTCGGGCTGAAGCCTGTCCAAGTTGCCTTTGAAGACCAGCATTCTACACATTTAAGTCTTGAAACCTGAGTTATCTGTGGAAATTTCATGATATCTTTGAGACTGAGCTTAAGGGGTTTCTCACACAGACCTCCTATTTCAAGCCTCCACTTATTTACATCAACAGGTTCAAAGGGCCTGTAGAATCTTATGTAAAAGCCTGGTCGGTTTTCATTCTTCAGTAATCTTTTGTCTTCTTTTGCATTGACGCATGAAGGAAACAGTCCTGATGCCAAAAGTCCACCTATACCCTTTATAAAATCCCTTCTCCTCATCACGCAACCTCTTTCGGAATACAGGTAATAGATATACTACTAAATCTTAATCCTCCTGAGTCTGAGGGCATTACCAACCACTGATACCGAACTGAAGCTCATCGCAGCAGCAGCAAAGACAGGGCTCAGTAGCAGTCCGAAGAAAGGATATAGAACCCCGGCTGCAATCGGAACTCCGAGAGAGTTATATATAAAAGCCCAGAAGATATTCTGCTTGATATTGCGCATCGTTGCCCTGCTCAAGCGTCTTGCACGGACAATACCCCTCAGGTCGCCTTTCACAAGGGTCACATCTGCACTCTCCATTGCCACATCTGTGCCTGTTCCCATTGCGATACCCACATGGGCCTGTGCAAGGGCAGGTGCATCGTTTATACCATCTCCCGCCATTGCAACAATCCTTCCTTCATCCTGCAATCGCTTGACGACCTGAGCCTTCTGATCAGGCAGCACCTCTGCAATCACTTCATCAAGATTGAGCTTTTTTGCTACAGCCTCTGCTGTTACACGGTTGTCTCCTGTAAGCATAACTATGCGGATACCCTCTTTATGAAGTGCATCAATTGCCTCGGGGGTGGTCTCTTTTATTGGATCTGCCACGCCGAGGAGCCCAATCACTCTACCATCTGCTGCGACAAACATGACTGTCTGTCCTTCAGCACGCATTGTATCAGCCTTCTCTAAGAATTCTTTAGGGTCAATGCCGAGGTCATCGAGGAGTTTCAGGTTACCCAGTGCAATCCTATGCCCTTCAATATTACCAACAACTCCCTTGCCTGTTACAGAGTCAAATTCCTGAACATCCGTAAGGCTTATACCCCTTTCTTCTGCGCCTTTTACGATTGCTGCTGCGAGGGGATGTTCACTCCCACGCTCAAGGCTTGCAGCAAAATAGAGTATCTTGTTTTGCTCAAATCCTTGAGCGGGCAGTATCTTCAAAAGCCTTGGCTTACCAACAGTTAGTGTTCCTGTCTTGTCAACCACAAGGGTATCAACCTTTTTCATCACCTCTATTGCCTCTGCATTTTTGAAAAGCACTCCTTGAGTTGCACCCTTTCCCATTGCAACCATTATGGACATGGGTGTGGCAAGTCCGAGGGCACATGGACATGCAATGATTAAGACTGCTACTGCATTGATGATTGCATGTGCCATTCTGGGCTCAGGACCTATCCATGCCCAGACTATAAAGGTAATGACTGCGATCACTATAACTATCTGGACAAAATATGCTGCCACAATATCTGCAAGCTTCTGGATTGGTGCACGGCTTCTCTGTGCCTCTGCAACCATATGAACAATCTGTGACAGCAGGGTGTCAGCTCCAACCTTCTCTGCCTTCATTATCAGCATACCTGTTCCATTGACAGTAGCACCAATTACATGGTCTCCCTTCTGCTTCTGTACAGGAATCGGCTCTCCTGTAACCATTGATTCATCAACTGAGCTTGTCCCTTCAATAACAACGCCATCTACGGGTATCTTTTCTCCCGGACGAACACGAAGTATGTCTCCTATTCTTACATGCTCAAGGGGAATGTCCTCTTCAACGCCATCTTTTATCCTGCGTGCGGTCTTTGGTGCAAGTCCAAGAAGGGCCTTAATGGCTGCTCCGGTCTTGCTCCGGGCCTTTAATTCAAGCACCTGACCAAGAAGCACAAGGGTCACAATAACTGCTGCAGCCTCAAAATATACTCCCACTTCACCACCATCTTTTCTAAAGGAAGCGGGAAAGATCCCGGGCATGAGCGCTGCAACAACGCTGTATATGTAAGCTACACCCACACCAAGACCTATCAATGTAAACATATCCTTGCAATTCCTTGA
>JBBIPQ010000170.1:0-2696 GCA_037442785.1 Nitrospirota bacterium | reverse complement strand
TCCACAGGATTCTCCGGAGCAGGAGCGACCGTAGAGGATATCAGACTTCTTAAATCCATAACTGGTAACATGTGCAGGATTAAGGCAGCAGGGGGGATCAGAACCCTTCAACAGGTCATGGAGATGATAGATGCAGGTGCCTCAAGGATAGGCACATCTCATTCAGGAATCCTTGAGAATTTATAAATCGCAAAAAAACCAAACAACAACGGCACAGACCATGGACCGACATAGGCAGGCATTATGCCCGCATAGCTCATTGAGAGGGCAAGGGATAGGCATAGCCAGTAAAAAAGGCTTATACCTATGCCTATGGCTGCTGTTATAAGACCGCTCCTCATCTCTCCTGATGTTGCAACGGAAACCCCAAGGATCATCATGATGAGATTGACTAAGGGATAGGCTATCCTTGATTGGGTATCCACAAGGAGTTTGTTATTCTTAAAACCTGCCTCTTTCAGTCTCCTCATGTAATTCAGGAGTTCTTTCAGGTTCATCTCGTCTGGTTTCCTTGCCCCTTCACTGAATACCCTGGGGTGCATTATCTCAGCAGGAAGTTCGGTAAAGGCGATGGTCTTCCCAGTCCTGATGTTATAAACTATACCATTCTTCAGAACCCATATGCCCCCCTTCTGTTTATTCCCTTCCCATGCTGGTCTCCACTCAGCATGGTCAGCCCCGATCCTTTCTGATAGCATATCACCATCCATACGGAATATACTGATACCCTTAATGATCTCTTTATCCTGAAAGTAGAGGTCGATCTTTATAATCTCATCCCTTGACCTGAGCCAGATGGCGTCACCCCAGAGGAACCCATGTTTTTGGGCACCTGATCTTGAAAGATCTTCCCTAATTTCATGGGCCCTTCTCATCGCAGGGGGCGAAACAAACTCACCTATCAGGAATGAAAGAAATGTCATAATAAGACCCATAAATATAAATATAAAAAGTATCTTCTTCAGGCTACCCCCTGAGGATTTGATGGCTATAGTCTCCCTTTTCCTGCCAGCATTACCCATGACAAAGAGGCTACTGAGGAGGATACAGACGGGCATGGTGTAAAGAAAATAACCTGGTATGTTCAGAAGACCATAGAGAATGAGATCATTAAATGATGGCTTGTGAGGCATGAAGTCATCAATCCTGTTAATTAGTTCCATGAGGCTTGCTACAGTGCTCAGGCCAAGGCTGAGGATGATAAAGAGCCTCATGAATTCCTTTATATAATATCTCTGGATCAGGGTCATAGTAATGTTATTTTTCCCTCACATAGGCAATCAAAGAGATTACGCCTATCAGGATTACCGGCAACCACGAACCGATAACAGGATGCACCATGCCTGAACGAGCCAGATTCTCTCCGTAGACCATGATTATGTAAAAGACCGCAAAGAGGGTTATTCCTATTGTCAGACCTCCAAGTCTTCCGGATTTGCCTGAAAGGAGAGACAGAGGAGGCCCCAGGAATGCAAGGATCAGACAGAGGGAGGGAAGGGTCAGCCTTCTATGAAACTCAAGTATAAGGTTTATCCTTTCTTCCCTGTCTTTTCCCTTTGCAACCTTTAATAATTCCAGGGGTTTAAGTTCGCTGTTTTTCCTCGAAGGCCCCTCAGCAGAAACATTCAAGGATATATTGTATCTATCAAAGTATATCTCTGTTGACTCAGCCTTCTGGTTTGAGATATGGATGTATCCATCCCTGATGAACATTGATACATTGAGATCTTTATCAGCCTTAATAGTACCATCCCTTGCAACAAGCACCCTGGGTTCCTTTCTGTTCCTGCTATCGTATATAAAGATGCCCCTCATCGTCTCTAATGAGGGCTTTTCCCTCACAAGGATTACAAGGTTCTTGAAGGATGTATTAAATACCCCTGCCTCAATCGATTGGGGAGCCCTCTCTATTATTATCTTTGAGAGGGAATCCCTTAGCCTCTCTGAACTAAGGGGTCCCAAATAGAAACTGATAAAAAGGGAGAGGGAAAAAACCGACAGTCCCAAATAAAATACTGGCCTCGATATGGCAGGAAAGGACAGTCCTGCGGCCCTTAATACTATCAACTCATTGTCAGCATTCATCCTTCCGTAGGTAAGAAGTGTTGAAAGAAGCAGAGACATGGGTATTGTCAGCACCATTAATGATGGCTGGATATAAAAGATGAGTATGCCCAGATCCCTTATAGATGCACCTATGCCTGAGAGTATCCTGCTCAGTCTCAAGATCTTTTCCATCATGAGGAGGAAATTCAGGGTAATCAGGCTGAGGCAGAAGGTAAAGGATAGTTCCCTTAATAGGGCCTTATGGATGGTCTTCATCTGCTACGGCGACTCTGCTGTCTTCTCTTTATATCGAGTTGATTCAGTATCTTTTTGAAACAGTCAGAACCTCGGATATTGTCATATGTCCTTGATGTCTTGAGATATCTGAGATTATTGTAACCCCTATCCACTGCCTTTTGCAGCCACTGGCATGCCTCCTCTGTCCTGCCTTTCATTGCGAATAACTCTGCCATGCTGTTTAAAGCATAGATATTGTCAGGGCTCAGTTCAAGGGATTTCCTGATGTCCGCCTCAGCCCTCTCGTACTCACCCTTCATGGCAAGGGTAAAACCCCTGTTGTTATAGGCCATACTATTGTCAGGTTCAAGGTCTAATGCCCTATCAAAATCCATGATCGCAAGGTCATAATG
>JBBIPQ010000169.1:0-2713 GCA_037442785.1 Nitrospirota bacterium | reverse complement strand
ACTTTATTTTGGACAGCAGTGTACTAAATCATAAAGATACCATCCTTTAGCAGATAAACAGATCTGTTATATTTTGTCTTCAATATCACCGTTGGTTTGAAGAATACAAAGTCCTGATGGAATGGCGTCTTTACATTACCCCCGAATGAACTGTTATCACCAAGGGCTATATGTATCGTCCCTAATATCTTCTCTGATTCGAGGATATTGTCAGGCCTCTTCGCCCTGTCATTCGTCCCGATTCCGAGCTCTGCAACATTTCTGTTCTCATTCCTCTCATTGAGCTTTTCCCTGAGGTAATCTGCATAAGGCTCGTCTCCTATTATCTCCCTTACGATGCCTTCCTCAATGATTAAAGTTATTGGAGATTTCAACTGCCTCGTTGGAGCCCATTCAAGAACAAGTTTCCCCCTGGCAGTTCCTTCAAGAGGTGCGAGAAACACCTCCCCTGCTGGAAGGTTGCCGAATGACCCGGGCCTCGTCAGGATTCCGTCATCTGCCAGTGCCCTTCTGCCTGCCTTCGACATGGTAATATGGGTGCCATTATTAGTCTTGATATCTATACCCTCGGTCGAATTAACAATCCTTGCAATGGCCTTTGTCCTCCTTGAAAGCATCTTCCAGTCAACATTCATTGAGCCTTCAAGCATTGTTACATCAAATAGGGGCATACTTACATAACGACATCCGCATATCCGGGTGAGAAAGTCCCTGAATCTCGTATGACTTGTGGAAAAGTTTGAAAGGGCAATCACTGCATCTACAGCATACCTCTTATTATTGGATATTATACCCTCTGCAATCCTTATCTCCTCATCTGTAGCATCTTTTTTTATCAGCCTCTCTAAGAGTCCCTGTTTTTTTAAACCCCTGACAGCCCTCTGACCAAAGGCAATCCTCCATAAATCCTCAGGTGGTTCAGCCCCGTGGCTCATTGTGGAGGCGTATTCATGGAAGATTATTCTCTTTGTAAAGGCCTTTCCTACCTCAGCAGTAAGTATCGAGATGTCCCTGAGCCTCTCTCTCCGACACTGCTCCTTTATATCGATGACCTCCTCATCACGAATCCTGTCTGTAAATATCAGGACCCTTTCATCCTTTTTGATACCAAGATTCACCCTGAATATAGATGAAATAGACTCTGTCAGTGACATATTAATCCCTTACCGAAAAAGTAATTCCATCTGTTCATATTGTTCACCTGGAAAGAGGATGGGATAGTCATTATCAAAACAGGCCGTGCAGTAATTATGGGAGTCAGGCACGATCTTTCTTATACCTTCGAGGCTGAGATAGGCCAGGGAATCTGCCGTTATATACTTTCTTATCTCTTCGACCATATGGCTTGAGGCAATGAGTTCCTGTCTTGTAGGGGTATCTATTCCATAAAAACATGGACCTACCGTGGGAGGAGAACTTATCCTGAGATGGACCTCCTTTGCACCCCCCAGTTCTCTGATCATCTTTATTATCTTCTTTGATGTGGTCCCCCTGACAATGGAATCATCAATAACTATAACCTTTTTCCCTTCAAGCAGTTTTCTTACAGGATTCAGTTTTATCTTCACCCCAAAGTGCCTTATTGTCTGCTTTGGCTCAATGAAGGTCCTCCCCACATAGTGATTCCTTATGAGGCCGAAATCAAAGGGGATCTTGCTCTCCTCTGAAAAACCGATCGCTGCTGGAACACCTGAGTCAGGCACAGGTATCACAAGGTCAGCATCAACTGTAGATTCCCTCGCAAGCTGCCTGCCAAAATCCTTTCTTATGGCATTTACATTCTGGTAACCGAATATATAACTATCAGGTCTTGAAAAATAAATGAATTCAAAGATGCAGTGCGCCCGTCTTATACTCGTCAATGCCCTGACTGATCTTAACCCTTCCTCATTGATAATAAGCATCTCCCCTGGCTCTATGTCCCTGATATACACGGCATTAATAAGATCAAAGGCACAGGTCTCTGAGGCGATTACATAGGCGCCATCAACCTGTCCGAGGCTCAATGGCCTCACCCCATAAGGATCCCTGACCGCAATGAGCTCTTTCTCTGTTAATATAAGAAGACTGAAGGCACCACTGACCCTTTGGAGGGCCTGTATTATCCTTTCATATATGGTCTCTCCCTTTTCATGGGCTATGAGATGAACGATCACCTCACTGTCAGAGGTGGACTGGAATATAGCACCCTCTTCTTCCAGTTCCCTTTTCAGATCAAGGGCATTCACAAGGTTTCCATTATGGGCGATAGCAAGAGAGCCAAGGGCAAAGTTTGCCACTATTGGCTGAACATTTTTTAAGACGCTGCTGCCTGCTGTTGAGTAACGATTATGGCCTGTTGCAATATGACCAGGGAGCCTTTTCAGTCTCTTCTCTGTGAATATATCCGCAACAAGACCCATTGATTTCTCAATGTATAGTTGTCTTCCATCAGAGGAACAGATGCCAGCCCCTTCCTGACCCCTGTGCTGAAGGGCATAAAGGCCGAGGTAGGTCAGGTTTGCTGCCTCAGGATGATTGAAGACGCCAAAGACACCACATTCTTCATGGATATTATAAATGAGGTCCTGTGGGTTCAGACTCATTGACATGGATATTCACCGCCTCTCAGGAGAAAATCTTATGTATATCTCCCAGTATTCAAGGAGTTCCTTTGTGGCGATCAGATCACCGAGGCAGTATCGGGCAATATCAACATATCTTCCTGAATTGA
>JBBIPQ010000168.1:0-2742 GCA_037442785.1 Nitrospirota bacterium | reverse complement strand
TTCAGTCCTGACGGAAAGAAGATCGTTTACAGGGCTTATCATCCAAAAACAGAGGAGGAGATCAGGGACTATGAGTCTCTGCTAAAGAAAAATCTTGTCAGACCTTCAAAGATGGAGATCTTTGTCATGGATGCTGACGGATCAAATAAGAAACAGATTTCCAACAATGGGGCAGCAAACTTTGCACCTTATTTCCATCCAGATGGCAAAAGGATAATCTTCTCATCTAATATGCACGATCCACAGAAAAGAAGCTTTGAACTATATATGATAAACATAGATGGGTCAGGCCTTGCGCGGATAACCTATAGCCCTCCCTTCAATAGCTTTCCCATGTTCAGTCATGATGGCAAAAAGCTTGTATTTGCATCAAATAGGGGCGGTAAGGTAAGGGGAGAGACAAATATCTTTATCGCTGACTGAAGGATTAAATTATGATGTTCTTGTTCCTCTTTTTCTTTTTTTTAATTACAGATACTGTTTTTGCTGTAACTCATTCCATTGATGTTGAGATAGATCCGATCATACATCACATCAACGCAAGGGATGTCATGCGGCTGGATCATGAAAGGGTGAATACAGTTTTTTATTTGAATAAGGACATGAGGGTTATATCGGTTCAGTCAAAAAATGGTCCCCTTGAGTACAGGGTCTCAAAGAAGAAGGATATGCAGGAGATAAAGATCGAATCTTCAGGATCGGAAGAGATAATCATTTACTATGAAGGGGTTATATACGATGAGATTAAGAGGGCAGAAACCCTGACCTTTGTAAAGGGAGACAGGACATCCGGGATCATCTCTGAAAAAGGGGTCTTCCTTTCACCTGAATCTGGTTGGTATCCTGATGATGAGGGATTGAGCATTTATAATCTTAAGGTGAAGATGAAGGGAGGACTTAAGGTAATAACCCAGGGAGAGATGGTTAAAAGGCAATACCATGGAGAGACTGAATATTCCGAGTGGAGAGGAAATGTCCCTGTGGATGGTCTCTTCCTCATTGCATCGAACTTTGTTATAGATACATTGGAAGAAGACGGTATAAGATATTTCACCTATCTCACTAGAGAGAATGCCCACCTCTCAAAGGTATTCATCGATGGTTCAAGGCGCTATATAGAATTTTATTCAAGGATTCTCGGACCTTATCCTTACAGGGACTGGGCCATAGTTGAGAACTTCTTTTCATCAGGGTATGGCATGCCAGGCTTTACGCTCCTTGATCCCCTGGTTATAAAACAGGGTGAGAGGATTTTGAGACCTGGATACATTGACCATGAGATAGTTCATTCGTGGTTCGGCAATTATGTGTATCCTGATTACAGTTCTGGAAACTGGGTTGAGGCAATAACAACATATCTGACAAATTATTATTATAAGGAGGTCTTCTCAGGGGCTGATGAGGCAAGGAGATACAGGATAAGCACTATTGAGAGATATTCCATAAGGGTCTCTCCAGATAAGGACTATCCCCTCAAAAGATTTGTCACAAAGGAAGAGGACTTTGAGAATGACATCGGTTATGGAAAGGGTTCAATGGTCTTCCATGCCCTGAGGAGGCTTGTTGGAGATAAGGTCTTCTTCGATTCTGTAAGGACCATTGTTGAGAGATTTGGAGGTAAAAGGGCATCCTGGGATGATCTGAGGAGGATTTTCGAGGACAAGAGTGGAAAAGACCTTAAGAAGTTTTTTGCTCAGTGGTTAGAAAGAAAGGGAGGCCCTCAGTTGAGACTTATAGATGTGGCCCTTAGGGCAGAAGATAAGGGTTACAGGATTAGCGGAAAGATCCATCAAGAGGGGGATATTTATGAGATTATAGTTCCTGTAACTGTCGTTACTGACAAAGGAAAATTAGAGATTATTATGGACCTGAAGGAAAGCACTACCGATTTCGAAGCACCTATTGGGGATAGACCGGTATCGGTTGAGATAGACCCTGATTACCATTTATTCAGGATTATTCCTGAAGAAGAGCTGAACCCATCCCTGAACCTCTTTCTCTCAAGGAGCCAGAGCTATTTTGTGTTAACAGAGGATAAGTTCAAAGGCCCTTTTCAGGAATTAACAGGGAGGCTGATGGTATCAGGTGGTGAGATAATACCCAAGGAGAGGATCAGTGAGTATTTAGGGAAGGGATCGATCTTGGTGGTTGGAAGCCCTGCCTATTCTCTATCAAAGGATCTGCTGAAGATCGAAGAAGGGGTCTTCAGATTTAGAGGAAAGGAATTTAAAGGGGCTGAATATTCTATCCTCCTGTCTGTGAGAAATCCCCACAATGACAGGGAGGTCATTGTCTATTATTATGGCAACTCTGTTAAGGCTATTGAACGGGCGAGGTATATACCATATTACGGAACAGATACCTATGTGGTTTTTAAGGAAGGACAGCCAGTTGAAAGGGGATACCTTGATAGGTCTGGTTCGAGTACGAGGTACATATTTGGGGAGATTGATGTTAAGAAACTAAAGGAGTATATAAACTTTCTTGCAGGACCTGAGAGGAGGGGAAGGTTGCCTGGAAGTGATGAGGATAGGGCTGTGCGAGGTTATCTCATTCAGAAACTCAGGGAATTTGGCCTTGAGACCTAAAATTCGGGATGGCCAATGAGGAATGAGCTTAAAGGAAGTATTGACGAATATATTGATGAATTATCTCTTCTCTGTGGAATAGTCCCTGAGTATTATGACATAAAGGGAAATCTTCACAGGACATCCCATGATACAAAAAGGGCGATCCTCTCAT
>JBBIPQ010000167.1:0-2772 GCA_037442785.1 Nitrospirota bacterium | reverse complement strand
AAGCTGAAAGACTCATGGATATCTGTATTGAGAAGTTATGGGATAGGGATAACGGAGGTTTCTTTGATTCAGAGGAGGCTGTTCTTGGCGTAAGACTAAAGGGAATCGAGGACATACCTCATCCCTCGGCGAATTCTGTTGCCATTACATTACTTTTAAAGCTCTTTCAACTTACCGATAGATTTGAATATCTCAGTTATGCAGAGAAGAGCCTTGAGTATTTTGCAGGAGAGGCGCAGGTTCTCGGTATCAATGGAGCAAGCTATTACAGTAGTCTTGATTGCTATTACAGGATGTTGAGACTATCTATTTATGGAGAAGGAAAACTTACACAATCTGCCATCTCTTCTTTTAGACCCTATACAACAATAAAATACAACCGTACACATCGACTTATAAATATTAACGAAGAAACACACTGTATAGTGCCGTGCCTGAAGACAGAGTGCTATGATGCCCTTTATACCAGAGAGGAGCTGGAGGAGTTTTTAAAAAGATATTAGTTGTTTATCGGGACGATCCGATAGATTTTATCGTCATTCGTTCTCGGTTTTCCTCTTCCATCTCTGTTGTTGGTAAGAAAGTAGATATATCCGTCAGGTACCTGTACCACATCCCTGAGCCTTCCATATTGACCTTCAAACCATCTTTCTACCTTGAGGACTTCATAACCTTCTTTCTTCTGTCTGAGTTTGACTCTAACAAGGGCTTCACTCCTTAAGGTTGCTATGAAAAGGTCATTTTTAAGATGCGGGAATCTATCGCCGGAATAAAAGGTCATTCCTGATGGAGGGGTTGTCTTCTCCCATAAGATTAGCGGATCTATAAAAGGCTTTTTGTTTCCTCTCCCTATTACTTTAGGCCATCCATAGTTACCACCTTTTTGAATCACATTTATTTCATCATTACCGAATCGGAGATATTCTCCGGATGGACCATGTTCAGATGAAAAGAGGTCTCCTGTTTCAGGATGCCATGCGAGTCCCTGAGGATTTCTGTGACCATAGGAATAGATTGGAGAACCTTTGAAAGGATTATCATCTGGTATTTTACCCTCTGGAGTAACTCTCAGTATCTTTCCACCAAGGGAGTTTAAATCCTGTGCGAGCCCAGCTTCAAAGGTCTCTCCTGTGGTGATGTAGAGCATTTTATCAGGACCAAAGGCAATCCTTCCACCATTGTGAAATCTTCCACCAGGGATGTTATCAATTATGACCCTGTCAAAGACGCCATAATCATATTTATCGATGAGCCGGATTACTCTGTTATAGGTCTTACCCTCTCTTTTATAAGTGTGCATTGCATAGATGTAGGGCTTTTCTGGAAATTCCGGATGGACTGCAAGCCCCAGGAGGCCACCTTCACCAATGTGGGAGACCTCAATTAAGGCATATGGCTCTTTCCTCAGGAAGCTATCCTTAATTAATCTGATTCGTCCAGGCCTTTCACTCACCAGAGCCCTTCCATCAGGCAAGAATACAAGGGACCAGGGTATCTCGAGATTTTCTATCCATACCTCTGCCATTACCCCAAAAAATCTTTGATTTTTGGGAGACCCCAATAATGTCATTCCTTCAGGACTGAGTGACTTCTGGTCTAAAGATTCGCTGCATGTTGGAGATAGGATCACAAACAGAGACCATGCCGCTGAGACAATGAGTATAAAGGCCTTTTGAAAACCCTTTGTCATTAGTTATATGTTATCACATTCAAGAGCTTGCTGTGTTGTCTAATTTAGCGATTAAACAATGTCATCCTGTCATAATCTAAAGATATTGAATTTAAAAGAGCTTGAGGCTGAAGTAGGATGGGGTACAGTGCCTAAGCAGGTATTTTAAAAGGGCGCATATTGACTTGGCATATATGTTCTGCTATTGTAGTTTTAATGTGAACGACGATGGGGTCTGCTATTAACCGCTTCGGATTCAGAAGCTGATGACTCCTGCTTTTTTAAATGCGGGCAATAGTTTTTAATGTGAGAGATGATAAACTATCTAATAATAGGTGTTGGAGGTTTTTTAGGTGCTATAGCCAGATACGCCATTGGCGTATGGATAGGACAGAAATGGGGAAGGATTTTCCCCTTAGGGACCTTTTTTATCAATGTGAGTGGAAGCTTTTTTATAGGACTCATTATGTCTTTATTCACGGAAAGATTTATGGTAAATCCTCAATGGAGGCTCTTTCTGGTAGTGGGGTTTTTAGGCGCGTACACGACCTTTTCTACATTTGAATATGAAACAGGCAGGTTAATAAAAGACGGTGAGTGGCTTGTTGCTACCATGAATGTGGTATTAAGTGTTTTTGTAGGATTTGTGGCATTGAAGATTGGGGAGGTAATAGCAAAGTCAATATAGGAGGCAGTTATGGTAAAACAAGGACCTGCGAAGAAGCTCACAATCTATGTAGATGAAACCGACAAATTTGGAGGAAAGCCTGTTTATGAGGTGCTGATGAATATTTTCTACAAAAAGAAGATAGCAGGTGTAAGCGTTTTCAGGGGTGTAGCGGGCTATGGTACAGATGGTATTTTTCATACATCAAAGATACTTGAGCTATCCACAAGCATGCCAATGAAGATAGAGGTTGTTGATTCAGAGGAAATGATAAATAAGGTTCTACCTGATGTCTATCAAGTTGTGGAAAAGGGGCTTGTGGAGATTTCGGATACAAACGTTGTCAAATGCTGCCCCAAAGCAGTTGAAAAAGAGGTCTCCCAAAAGTCAGAGACTTTTGGGAGAGGTAGTGAGGTCTCCCAAAAGTCAGAGACTT
>JBBIPQ010000166.1:0-2821 GCA_037442785.1 Nitrospirota bacterium | reverse complement strand
TAATAAGACCTGAAAACCTTTCATCTACATTCACCACTATCTGATATGAGGATGTGTCTTCAATGGTCAATAAGGGAGACCCAGGTATAGCCATGCTCCCTCTTTCTATCCTCTTCTCTGTTATAACCCCTGAAAAGGGGGCAGTAACCCTTGTATAACCATGATAGACCCTGGCCTCAGAAAGGGCCGCCTTTGCCCTGTTTACAGTCTCCTCTGCCCGCTCGTATTCAAGATCAGAGACCTTCTTTTGCGTCTCGATCTGATCGAGTTCCTGCTGAGATATGGCCTTTTCATCATGAAGCCTTTTGTATCTCTTGTACGTTATATCAACAAGTGCCCTGTTTTGTTTTGCCATCTCAAGCCCCTTTAATGCCTCTTTATACCCTGCCTCTGCAGCCTTTATCCTTTCATTAACATCCCTGTCATCTACAATAAGAAGGGTTTGACCTGCCTTAATAGTATCTCCTTCTTTCACATTTATAGCCGTGACCTCTCCCATCATCCTGCTTGAAACAGTGGCTATATTCCTTGCCCTGACAGTCCCTGATGTCTCATAGTAATCATCAACCGATGAGATTGATACCTCTGAGACAACAACGCCTGTAACTGAAGGCCTTTCGACCTGAACCTTGCCTTCCATTGCCTTGCCCTTACATCCCGAGTTCAACATTGTCATCATAGTAAAGAAAGATAAAGAAATAATAATAAAGAGAAAGTCTGCTGTCTTGTTCATCATGTCCTCCCTATTCAACCTTTAAATCCAGGCCTACTGCCTGATTAAGATCATTAAGTATTGTGCCACCCTCGAAACTCAGATTTATTGTTGCGATCCTATAACTGTTTTCCATGGCAATCAGGTTTGCCCTGGCATGGTCAACATTGACCTGGGCATCTAATAGGTCAACAAGTGGAGATAAACCATTCTCATACCTTATCCTGACAAGCCTCCTTCCCTCTTCAGCGCTCTTTAATGCGGATGTAGCTAGTTCCCGATTCTTGATAGCTTCATTGACATTCATATATGCCTCGTGAATCTTGAATGCTATCGCCTTTTTGAGTCCCTCAAGATACTCCCCTGCCTCAGATGCCTTTGCCTTTGCCTTTTTAATCTCATGCTCCCTTTTTGTGCCATCGAAGATCTCCCATCTCAGAAAGGCAACAATCTGGTAACTACTGCCTTCTGAGCCGAAGGGATTCCTATGATCATTAAACTGGTAGCTTCCACCAATGCCAACCATGGGCAGATAACCTGATTGAGCTGCCTTTATATTGATCTCGGCATTCTCATATCTCAGTCTCATAGCCTCAAGATCCTTTCGTGATGAGGATGAGGCGATGTAATAATCTATTTCCCTTACAGGGATGTCCGTAATTTCCTCGACTATATTTACAGGATCGGATCTGCCAAGCAACAAGCCAAGAGATCTTAATGCCAAGGCAAGGTTTTTCTTTGCACTGACAACCCTTTGCTCAGCCTCTATTAGGGCAGTCTTTGCCCTGAGTACATCCGAATACAGGCCAAGTCCTGCCTTTTCCCTGACCTCTGCGATCCTTAGATGTTCTGATGCATCCTCAACAGCCTTTTCAACAACCTTTACATATTCCTTTGCCGTCAGTGCTGTCAGATAAGCCCTTGTTACATTAAAGACTATCTCCTCCTTCTTCCTCTTATAATCCTCATTCCTCGCCATAAACTCCCTTTTTGACATATCCAGCCCGAGTGTTACCTTCCTGACAAAGAGAGGTTGCTCAAAATTCAGGGATGTTTGAAAGTCATTTATTGCCTTTGGATTATTCAACGACGGGATAGCAAAATCCTCCATGGCAAATCTCTCCTGATTCAACTTTGCCATGAATCCATAGGTGGGGTTATCCGTCCTCATAAACCTCTCCTCAAAAGTTACCCTTGGCAGGAGATAGCTTCTTGCAATACCGATATTTTCCTTTTCTGCGATAACAGAGTTCCTCATAGCCCTTATCTCATGGTTATTCTCAAAAGCCATTTCAATTGCTTCCTTGAGTGTAAGCGTATCCTTTGCAGTTGCAAGGTCAGGACTGAAAATACAGAGCATAAAAAAAATGATATAGAACACAGAGTAAAGACGGTTCGTGACCTTATTTTTTATCATCATACCTGTTCCTCCTTACGGTCTCTAAGGATGTTTGATCAGGTTCCAGTGGGTCTATTGACCCGCCTGAAGCCTTGACGGGATTCCCTTTTCTTTCTCCGTTCTTCCATAAAGGCAAGAAAAGTCTTCATATCACATTTTCCGCTTTTTTTCTGATATTCATAACAGTCCTTGAGGGTTTCCACATCAATCATCATGGTCTCTTCATCCCTTAATTCCTCGGTTAATAATCTTATGAGCCTTGCCACAAATGGGGGAAGGTCTTTTCTTATAGAATAAAAGATAAGCTTACCTTCTCTTCGTTCATTAAGAAGACCTGCATCGCTGAGGAGGGCAAGATTTCTTGAAACGAGAGGCTGTGAGATGCCAAGAACAGCCATTATCTGACAGACGCATAACTCCTTTTTCGTGAGGATCATCAATATCCTCAAACGTGTCTCATCAGAGAGTAACTTCAATATCCTCAATAAATTTTTCATATTTATATATTTATATACGATTATATGATTCTTTGTCAAGTCTCCGGAGAGACCGATGACACGAGCACGCAAGGAAAACCTTAAATCCTAATCTTTCCCTAAACTTAGGCACAGAGGGATAGGATAGGTATACATTAAGGGGATATGATTGTAAAATCAAGGACTTGACAGGGGGGCAAAGATTTTTTATAATATGCCTAAATAGGCATATGA
>JBBIPQ010000165.1:0-2848 GCA_037442785.1 Nitrospirota bacterium | reverse complement strand
GTTCTTTCTTAGCCTTTCGGCCACAAGAAATCCCTCCTCTATGTCTGTCTGGGGCATTATAACAGCAAATTCCTCCCCGCCAATCCTCGATAGTATATCAATTGACCTTATGGAATCCCTTGCTATGTCAGCAACGGACTTAAGTATCTCATCACCAGCCATATGTCCTTCTGAATCATTGAAGAGCTTAAAATCATCGATATCAAATATGGCAAGGGAAAAGATGGATTCATACCTGATTGCCCTCTGTACCTCCTCAAAGAGCCTGTTGTCGAAGTACCTCCTGTTGAAGAGACCTGTAAGGGAGTCTGTTATGGAAAGGGTCTTCATCTCTTCTGCAATATTGTAATACTGAGCACCCTTTATAACCACAGAGGCATAAGAAGCAAAATGCCTGAGAAATATCAAGTCAGTCTCAGAAAAGACATCACCACTTATCTTGTCAGCCAGATTCAGGACACCGATCACCTCGTCTCCAATCTTCAGGGGAATGCTCGCAAAGGAGCCTGTCCTGTAATTTGTCTTTTTCCTGGAAGACAGTTCCTTTTCTATGTCAACCGCTATTAAGGGTCTGCCATCCTTATAGACCTTACCTGCTATCCCCTCTCCTACCCTGACCCGTATATTACTTGCAATCCATTTATTTATTCCCTTCACAGCCTTAATAAACAGTTCTGCCCTTTCAGGATCAGGCAACATAAGGGATACCTTCTCAGCATTTGTCAGGATAGAAGATATTTCGACTATGGTATCATAGACGACCTCTGGATCCTTAAAGGAGAGACCAAGGTTTGCTGTTGCTATGTTCATGGCAGTGAGCTCATCTATCTTTCGCTTACATATCCGTTCCCGCATCATCCCCTTCAAGACAAAACCCGCAAGACTGCAAAGCCTCGATATAATGTCAATCTCTGATTCTCTCAGGGGTGTGTTGTAGATAGCCATTATGGCCATGGTCTCTTCTCCTGAATACACAGGGAAGAAATATACTGTATTTATCTCATCACTATAACCAAGTCGAAGAATATCGATTGTTTCACTCATTATAAGATGTCTATGCTCAGATATCATCTCTGATATAGAACGAATATCCTCTTTTATCGTAACCGACTGGACAGATTCCATAAGGGGTCCTGTTGAGATAAAAGGTGTGAATCTATCACCTTCCAGTCTCATAACAGATATGGTTTCACCACCAAAGAGGAATATGATTGCATCTATGAGGAGACCGTATATCTTTTTTTCGTCAACCTCCTTCTGGATTTCTGAAAGGAAATCCATGATGATCCTTGCCTTCCTGTGCCTGTCAATATATAGATTCCTCTCATAATTATCACTAAGGGTTAATTCGAACAGCCTGGATACATTTTCGTAAAGATGGGTAACCCTCTCGGTCTTATCAATCGTTGCGATGCTCATTATGGCCTTAATAGCCTCTTTTGAGAGGCCATATCTGAAGGCATCTTTCTCGCAGAAATCCTTGAGATCCCTTATATCCTCATAATAGGCATGACCGAGGATGACCATTGAGAGGTCTCCCACATGAAGGGGGATCATGGGATGATACTGATTCATGGGTCCCTTAAAGATCGAGATGCCCCTTCTCAATGATGCCTTATCAATGCTGTTTTTAAGAAATTCCCTGTATTCCTTGCTTCCAACAGTAGATGCTAAGAATCTTTTAAGAACTGGGTCTTCCCTGTCAGCCTTAACAAGGAGGTTACCTTTATGGTCATAGATGGAGAAATCAATATCAATAAGATCACTGATGATCTTTTTTATCGAAGCAATATAGCCCGTATCAATATACCTTGATCCCATGTTAAGGCCTCCAGTATTCCACAAACTTACCATCCCTTGTTATCCAGATAACATATGGAGCTACAGTAACATCTCCCTTCTCATCAAACCTTATTTTGCCAAGGGCGCCTGAGAATTCAAGGGAATGGAGTTTATCAATCACAGCCTTACCATCGGCTGTGCCTGCCTCCTTAATTGCTGTAAGCAATATATTAGTTGCGTCATAGGCATAGATTGAATAAGGACCTATCTCTCCAAACCTCTTCTCATAGGCCTCTATGAAGGTCTTTGCAGTTGGTATCTTTTTTGGATCGGGACTGAAGGTCAGGAAGGTGCCCTCAGCAGCACTGCCAGCTATCTCAATAAACTTTGGATCAATGGTTCCATCTCCACTCATAAATGGCACATTGATTCCAAGCTCCTTTGCCTGTTTTACCAGTAATCCTGCCTCAGGATAAACTCCACCAAAATAGATAAGATCAGGTTTCTTCTCTCTGATGGCTGTCAGAACCGTCTTAAAATCCTTGTCTCCCTGAACTATCCCTCCATAATAAACGATCTCGCTCGTTCTGGCTACATTCTTTTTAAATTCATCAGCAAGGCCCTGACCATAGGTTGTCTTATCATGGATTACGGCAACCTTCTTTATCTTTAACTGCTCTGTAACAAAGCGAGCACCAATCGCGCCCTGCTGGTCATCCCTTCCACATACCCTGAATACCCCCCTGTATCCCTTCTCAGTGAGTTGAGGATTGGTAGAGGCCGGGGTTATCATGGGTATTCCTGCCCTATTATAGACATCTGAGGCAGGTATAGAACAGCTTGAATTGAAATGCCCGATTATACCGACCACTCCATCATTGACAAGTTTATTTGCAACAGCAACAGCCTGTTTTGGGTCATGTTGATCATCCGCAACGAGCATCTGTACCCTCTTTCCCAGGACGCCTCCCTTAGAGTTCCACTCTTCGATAGCGAGGGCGACACCATTCTTAAAATCCGTTCCCATCTTTGCCTGATCTCCTGTCATTGGTCCTGCCACACCTAT
>JBBIPQ010000164.1:0-2903 GCA_037442785.1 Nitrospirota bacterium | reverse complement strand
CTGTCAGCAGTATCATAGTCTGTACTTACTGTCTCAGGATTACAGTTTACCATAATAGTTTCATAACCGAGTTCCTTGAGGGCAAACACAGCATGGACACAACAATAATCAAACTCTATACCCTGTCCTATCCTGTTAGGTCCTGAACCGAGTATGACCACCTTTCTTTTATTTGTAGGATTTGCCTCGCAGTCAAGGACAGCCTGGAAGTTCGGAAGTTCGGAAGTTCGGAAGGAATTAGAAAATGAATTATTCCATGATGTAACTTCCGCCCTCCCGCTCTTCTGCTCTTCCGCTCTATAAAACGGTCTTTCATAGGTCGAATAAAGATACGGCGTATATGCCTCGAATTCTGCAGCACAGGTGTCAACAAGTTTATACACTGGTTTTATTCCAAGGTCTTTTCTCAATCTTCTTATCTCAACCTCTGTTTTGCCTGTGAGTTCCGCAATCCTCTTATCGGAAAAACCAAATTCTTTTGCATCTCTTAAGACAGATTCCACCTTTCCAGACTTCCGCACCTCTCTGATCTTCTCTTCCATCTCCACAATCTGTTTTATGTTATTCAAAAACCATGGATCAATCGAGGTCAAATCGTGAACCTCTCCTACGCTTATACCCTGCCTTAATGCCTGAGCTATATACCATATCCTTTCTGCGTTTGGATTCTTCAGCTTTGCCCTTAATTCATCAGTTCCTACCTTAATCTCCTCAAGACCATAACTTCCTATCTCGAGACTTCTCAGGGCCTTTTGTAATGATTCCTTAAATGTCCTGCCGATTGACATCACCTCTCCAACAGATTTCATCTGTGTGGTAAGAGTAGGGTCTGCCTCGGGGAACTTCTCAAAGGCAAACCTTGGGATCTTTGTTACTACATAGTCTATGGCTGGTTCAAAGGAGGCAGGCGTCTCCTTTGTTATATCATTTCTGATCTCGTCAAGGGTCAACCCAATGGCGAGTTTTGCTGCTATCTTTGCAATGGGAAAACCTGTTGCCTTACTTGCCAGGGCAGAACTCCTCGAAACCCTTGGGTTCATCTCTATGACTACCATCCTTCCATTCAAGGGATTCACAGCAAACTGGATATTTGACCCCCCAGTGTCTACTCCTATCTCCCTGATGATAGCAATTGCGGCATCCCTCATCCTCTGATACTCTTTATCAGTGAGGGTCTGGGCAGGTGCGACTGTAATAGAATCCCCTGTATGAATACCCATCGGATCAAGGTTTTCTATGGAACATATTATGACCACATTGTCCTTATGATCCCTCATCACCTCGAGTTCGTATTCTTTCCATCCAATAACAGATTCTTCAACGAGTATCTGGTGTACAGGGCTCAACTTTAAACCCCTGTCGAGGAGGTTGAGATACTCCTCCATGTTGTAGGCTATGCCACCGCCTGTGCCTCCAAGGGTAAAGGATGGTCTTAATATTACAGGGAAACCTATCTCCTCTATTGCGGCGAGACCCTCCTTGATGCTTCCAATATAGGCGCTTTTAGGAACCTCTAATCTTATCTTCTTCATAGCCTCTTTGAACAGTTCCCTGTCTTCAGCCTTCTTAATGGCCTTTAGCTTGGCCCCTATCAACTCAATATCGTATCTCTCCAGGATACCCTTCTCTGAGAGTTCAACCGCAAGATTAAGGGCAGTCTGACCGCCCATTGTTGGCAGTATTGCATCAGGCCTCTCCCTTTCGATTATTAATTCAAGAACTTCAGAAGTCAGGGGTTCTATATAAACAGAATCAGCAGTCTCAGGATCAGTCATTATGGTGGCGGGATTAGAATTTACAAGGACAACCCTGTATCCCTCCTCCCTGAGGGCCTTACAGGCCTGCGTGCCAGAATAATCAAACTCACAGGCCTGACCTATCACGATAGGCCCTGAGCCTATTATCATTATCTTTTTTATATCCGTTCTCTTCGGCATATTCTATCTCTCCAGAAAGGTCTCGAGTTCTTTTTTTCGAAGACTACACTTTTCCCTGGCCAGGTATATATCATACCATTTTTTGAAATCCCTGTTTGCCTCAAGGGCATTGCCTTCGTATTTCTTGAGGAAGTCTTCTGTCTTCATCCCGTATTTAGCTTCCATCCTCCTGAGAAAATCTTCGTACTTCCTGATGGAGTAACGACAGATCTCTATCTCCCTCATTGTTGTAATCCAGACCTCATCATAGATTATCGTCATCCTTCCTCCATAGAAACCCCTTGATCTTGCTCATAACTTCCTCCGCCTCCCCTTTCTTTCCTGTTGTGAATATAATAACCTGCTCTTCTGTTCCCTTATCTATCATGGACAACTCTAAATTATAGAAGTCTTTTTTCTCTCCAAAGCCTAGTATGACAGTGCCATGCTGAAGTGCAACCCTTTCCACAACCTCTATCCCGTCGGGATTGGTTGGTTCAAACTCCATATGGCTGAGGGTGATATTGTCAGGTATAATAGGGAATTTTCTATGCAAAGTCTTAAAAGGTCTTTTAAGGATAATGGAAACAATACCTGAATCCCTGTCAAAGACCACTTCTATATAGGGTTCTTTAAATATTACAGCCCTAAAAAAGAGGATGGCCATCGTAAATATAAAAAGTGTGATTATATAGATTATCGCATTATTCTTGATGGTTAATGAAAGGATGAAGAAACAAACACCAGTTATTACAGATGCTGAAAGGACAGAGGATAGCTCCCTATTATAGATACCGCTGTGAAGTATACTCCCCCTTTCAGGCCTGAATGAAGATGTCCTGAACCTGAGTATGTTCCCATCTATTGAGAGTTGATAATCCTTATCCATCCCTGAAATAGACGAATCTTCTACCACCAAGATGGAGGGGTATTTCTGCTGCGGGAGACCATAGACCATTATGGAGCAGCATGTCATCAGCGTATGCT
>JBBIPQ010000163.1:0-2970 GCA_037442785.1 Nitrospirota bacterium | reverse complement strand
TGGTCCACCTTCATTTTTGTCCACATTGTAAGCTTTCCTTGGAGATTTTGATATATCAATGTAAATATCATCATTAAAGTTAAACTCATAAAACCATTTCCTAAAAACCTGCAGGTAAGCACCATTTCCTCTTTTAAACAACTCCTTTGCATCAGGAAAAATAGAGGAAATCTCGTCAAGGTTCAGAAAATCAGAAGTGGATACATTCATCAAATCAGAGTAGTATCCTCTGCCTTTTAGCGATGGCAAACAGGCTGGAATAGGATCTTTGATTTCTTCATACAGGGCTATTGAATTAAGGAAATCTGGCGTACAGACTGTGCCGGGAGAAATCTATACTGACCCCTATGAGAACTGGACACGCCAAAGGTGTAGAGGTTATACTACTGCCACTCCAGAAAATCAGTTGATTTTCTGGAGACCCCAACTCTGCATAAGCAGAGATTAATCTTCAAATTGGAGGTAAGGGATATGAAGCAGAGGAAATGGACGGCAGAGGAGAAACTGGCGATAGTCCTTGAGGGGCTAAAGGAGAAGAGGTCTGTGGCTGATATATGCAGGGAGCACAGGATCAGCCAGACCTTGTATTACAGATGGAGGGATAAATTTCTTGAGTCAGGCAAGAAAGGACTTATCAATGGCTCAACCGATGATAACCCCTACAAGGCAGAGATAGAAAGACTTCAAAAGATCATTGGCAAGCAAGCCATACAGATAGAGATTTTAAAAAAAACGGAAGAGCTATTGACAACAAGATAGAGGCAATAGAGGTGCTCAAGGAAGCTGGATACACAATTAAAGATGCCTGTGATGCATTAGGAATTTCAAGGAGCAGCTATTACTCAGCCAAAGAGGTAAGGGTTGTTGAGTGGAAAAATGCTAAAGATGACGATCTTCTGGGGATGATAAAGAGGATAAAGTCTGATCATCCCTTTTGGGGATACAGGAGAGTAACTGCCTGGCTTAAGCACAGAGAGGGTATAAATGTAAATCACAAGAGAGTTCAGAGGTGCATGAAGACGCATGGTTTACTTGCCACACAGACAGTTCATAAGGCGAAGAGGACACCCCAGAGGAGCAAACCGCGGGCGGAAAGACCGGGACAGGATTGGGGGATAGATATGACAAAATTCATTATATCCTCCGTCGGATGGGTATATTTGGTGATAGTGCTTGACTGGTATACAAAGAAGGTCGTAGGCTGGAATCTCTCATTACGAAGCAGGTCCTCAGAATGGGAAGAGGCAATAGATATGGCAATAAACAGGGAATTTCCTGAAGGTGTGAGAGATAAGGGACTTAAGCTCATAAGTGACAATGGCTCACAGCCGACAGGCACATCATTTATGAGGGATATGGCAACACTTGGGATTGAGCAGATATTTACCAGCTATGACAATCCAAAAGGCAATGCAGATACAGAGAGGATGATGAGGACAATAAAAGAGGAGATAATCTGGCTCAATGAGTTTGGAAGTTTTGAAGAGGCAAGGGAAAAGATAAGCAAGTGGATAGAGGTGGACTACAACAGACTTTATGTTCACTCTGAACTAGGATACCTGAGTCCGGAGGAGTTTGAGGCAAGATATGAGAGCGATATGATAAGGCAGGCAGCATGACCTCTACAACTTTTAGGCATAAAAAATGTCTTGACAAATGGGGTGCAGTACAAGGAGGAACCATATTGCCCGTCTGAATCCTGATGGCACACTGGATACCACATTCGACCCGGATGCAAACGACTCGGTTAAATCCATAGCGATCCAGCCAGACGGAAAAGTGATAGTAGGCGGTGCATTTACAGCCATAGGTGGTAAGACGAGGAACAGAATTGCCCGTCTCTCTGCTGATGATGCGGCTATACAGAATCTGACTGTGTCATCAGACGGGTTAACCATAACCTGGCTCAGGAGCCAGTCCGCACCAGAGGTTTACAATGTCTATTTTGAAGAATCCCAGGACATGATTACATGGACATATCTGGGTCAGGCAGCTCGGATCTCAGGGGGCTGGCAGATGACAGGGCTTTCACTGCCCTTCAATCAGAACAGGTATGTCAGGGCAAGGGGAATGGCATATGGAGGGCTTTATGATAGCAGCACCTCGATCATTGAATCCGTGAGGCTGTATTATAACGCCTGGCATACTTTAAAGGTTTTAGCACCAAATGGTGGATAGACCTTTGTATTGAGTAATACTTATGATATCACCTGGACAACGAATGCAACCAAGAGACCTGTTGCAAAGGTAGTTCTGTCATATACAAAGGATGGAGGAGTTACATGGAACCCAATAACAACGATTAGAGAGGGTAATCCTGGCAAATATACATGGACAGTTCCGACAGTAAAAACCCCTAAGACCAAGTGCAAGGTAAAGGGTAGTGCTAAAGGACAGTGCTGGCAATGTGGTTGGGAGTGATGTGAGTGATGCCTATTTTACGATCCAGCCTTAGTATTAAAAGGGACTGAGAAATGGGGCGGGGCTAAAGCCCCGCCCCAGAAGAGGTTGATTCATTAATGGACACTACATAAATCTTCAAGGAAATTTCTATATTCCGCATTTTAAGCACTATGATATCTACCAGGGGTAGGATTTCTTTTTGGCGTTAATTAATTTCAGAGAATAATACACATCTGTCCAAAATAATCTAATACAGGGCATTCCTCAAAAATAATCTCGAAGCTTCCTCCCTTCACTTAAAGACAAAAATAAACTTCTACTTATGATAGAAAATCCCCTCACGCTATTTAGTAATCCTAACCATCATTTCTGATCCTTACATTTTTTACAAAAAATGCACTAATCGCTTTCTGAAATTAATACGTAAATTGAAGCATCCTTATCATACTTTACAATACAATCATTTATACATTCATTAACATTGATACCATCAGCTTTTCTTAAGTCTACTTTATGACCCATTGCTTGGTGATCTTTCATCCTCTTCTTCGCCTCTTCTTCATCGGT
>JBBIPQ010000162.1:0-2987 GCA_037442785.1 Nitrospirota bacterium | reverse complement strand
TATCGGAAGGGTCATATGCTCAGTGCTGTGCCACATAGTATCATATATGACAGAGACACTCAGGTTCGCCTTACCAGAGGCCATATCATGGTACATCTGAAGGACCTTCTGGGGGTTCGTCCTCCAGATGATGCCGTGGTCAGGGGCTATCATCTCGATCTCAAGACCAAGCTTCTGGATCTCCGAGATCTTCGCCTTAATAAGCTGACCAAAGGGCATAAGTATATTAGCGTAATAATCAATCACACCGTCCTCAAGCTCAGACATGGACTCGCAGGTTACATATTCATCATCAAACCTTGAAGACGATGCTATATGCTGACCAAAGGCATCCTGACTTATGAGGACCTTATCCTCCTTTATATATGTCATCATCGAGTCAGGCCAGTGAAGCATGGGCGTCTCAATAAAGAGAAGTGTCCTTCTACCGATATTCAGGGTATCCCCTGTCTTTACAACCTTAATATCCCACCTGGAAATATCAAAGAATCTCTCAATCCCCTTTTTACCTTTCTCTGTGATGTATATGGTCGCAGATGGTGTCAATTCCATTATCCTGTCGAGGCTTGTGGCATGGTCATTTTCTATGTGATTTATGATGACATATTTGATCCTGGAAGGGTCTGTAACAGATCTGATATTTTTAAGCATTATCTCAGCAAAGTCGAACTTTACCGTATCAATAAGGGTTATATCCCTGTCCATTATAAGATAATTATTGTAAGTGGTTCCCCGGGGGGTTATGTAACCGTGAAAATCCCTTACTGCCCAGTCAATAGCCCCCACCCAGAATATATCCTTTTTGATCTCTACTGCCTTCATCTATTCCCTCCTTTCGCGCAGAACCTCGAACTTCCTCCCCTTTTAGAGCAACCGTCCTCTATTCCTCAAGGAGTGTTGAAAACTGATTGTGGTGACTCTCCTCATCTGACAATATGCCTTCAAAAAGCCTCTTCGTCACATAATCCCCTTCCTTCTCGGCAAGGGATATTATCTTTTTATAAAGCTTAATCGCATCCTCTTCAGCCTTTTTATCAATCTCGAGCATCTCCCTGGCGGTCTTTCCAACCTCAATGGACGTAGGTTTTGTCGTAGGCACTCCGCCAAGATAATCGAGCCTCTCTGCTATTGCCTCAGCATGTTTCATCTCTGTTATGGCTATCTGCTTGAATATCCCTCCTATAGACTCTGCATTTATACCCCTTATCATAACGTGCTGCCACATATACTGAACAGATACCTGTAATTCCCTTGCTATTGCATCATTAAGCATCTCCTTTAATTCCTTGCTTGCCATAATTAGACCCCCACTGAAAAAGATATAAGCTGGAAACCAGCATAACGGATTTATATATTATTACATTTAAATTTTTAAAAAGCAAGAAAACCGTCTTTTTTTATTGTTTTCTTTTAAAGTTTTCTGTTATGCTCAACTACTGAAGCCTGTATTAAAGTATTCGAGATTGAGCAGTCTCCTCTTCTTCTCGATCCCTGATGAATAACCACCTATGGAACCATCCGATTCGATGACCCTGTGGCAGGGCAGGACAATGGGGATTGGATTCTTGCTCAGGGCCCTTCCAACAGCCCTGACCGCACCTGGCCTGCCAATCCTCTCAGCAAGCCATTTGTATGTCCTTGTCTCTCCATAAGGTATCTCCCTTAAGCTAAGCCATACGGACTTCTCAAAGTCAGTACCACTTAACAGGATAATCTCCTGATCAAATCTTCTTAATCTGCCATTAAAATAATTTGCAAGTTGCTGTCTGAAGGATTCCGGAATCCTGCCTTTCCTTATCCTTCCCTTAACAGGGACTGCATCCTCAGGGGTGTCCTGATCCTCTTTGCTGATTGTTATCCCTGCGAGGGCTTCGCCTACGAAGACGATATAAATCTCACCTATGGGGCTCAAGAATGTATCATAAAAGACATGACTTCCTGATCGGGATGGCAATTCTAAACCTCTGCTGTTTCGCCTTCTTCCTCTTCTTCCATCTCCTTCGAATATATCTCGACTCTATCCCCGCCCTTCTTTATAGCAAAGGTCTTTGCCTTCTCACAGCAAAGTATCAATTCCTCTGCATTCTGACCGTCCAGGAATGTAAGGCCTGCGCTTGCTGTAATCCTTCCCTTTGGCATTGTCTCTCTATTTGGAAAGGGATAATTCCTGATTATTGCATTGAATCTGTTTCCAAGAGAAAGGGCTGCTGAAAGAACCGTGTTCGGTAATATTACTGCAAAGGAATCACCACCGTACCTAACCACAACATCGGAGCCTCTTATATTTTTTCTCAACAGGTCAGCTATTGTCTTGAGCACCTTATCACCTTCCTCCTCGCCGTGCTCCTTCACATACTGTCCGAAGAAGTCTATATCAAGGAGAAGCAGATTAAGGGGCTGCTTATATCTTACAGCCCTCTCAACCTCCTGAGCAAGCCTTATCTGGAAATATCTATGGCTAAAAAGTCCTGTTAAATCGTCAACAAGACCGGCCCGTCCTGGATAAAGGACCTCGATCTCCATTATATGATCGATCAACTCCCCCATATCGAACCTGTGCTTTCTTATTATCCTTTCAATCTTCCCCATGAGGTTTAACCTGTCCTCCACAGAGATGTCCCTTTCTGTAAGGACAAAGACAGGGATATTCATCGTTGATGGATGGCCTTTAAGCTCCTTAATGGCCTCAAAACCCAGCATGTCTGGCAGTTCAAGATCGAGTAGTATAATATCAGGTCTCAATGCTGCAGCTAGCTCAAGACCCCTCTTCCCTTCCTTAGCAGAATATATGAGGAATTCCTCGGTGCCAAGGTTTTCCTTAAGATAGTCAAGACTTCCATTAGATTCTATTATAAGGATAGTTATAGGGGTCTTTTTTGCCTTAATCACACTCAATCCCTGAAGCTTCTCGAGGAGGGCGGTTCTGTCAAGGGGCTTTAATAAATAATCGGTAGCCCCGAGGGCAAAGGCGAGGTCCTTATTGTCAA
>JBBIPQ010000161.1:0-3000 GCA_037442785.1 Nitrospirota bacterium | reverse complement strand
TAGTTTTTTGGATTATTGTAACACACCAGGGCATTCCTGAAAAGTTATCTTAGTATCCCTTTCACAATAACCTCCACTGCCTCATCTGGTGTTAATCCATGAGCCATAAGTGTCTCCATCTGGCGCTTGTCAACGCTCCCTATAGCTGCCTCGTGGGTTACTTTTGCAAGTGGATGGGTCACATTCACAATTGGAATCGCCTTTGCAATCGCACTGTCCTTTACTATCTCCATGCAGTCCACATGACCCCTTGCACCTTCAGCTTTTCCCTCGGTAATCCCTGTGACCTCTGCTATTGCCTCGTCCTCAAGGGCTACCCTCGTCTTTATGAGGCTCCTTGAGTTATTCCCTGAGAGGATTGCCTCTTCCATTATGTTTATCACATCATTTGCATGGCCAAATACCCTGGCGGTCATCTCAATAATCCCGTTTTCCTCAACCTCTGCAGAGTAGTTAATACTTAGCCTTCCCACCCTTCCAGAAGTGAGGTTAAAGTCTGTGAAGTACCTTCCATTACTTCCAATCCTTATGACTGCCTTCGGGATAACCTCTATGCCACCATAAAGGCCGTGATAGTGGGTCTCGGAATACCTCATCTCAGCATTTTCTCCAATCTCAATCACTGCATCCATGATGTGTTTAACCTTTTCTGCCTTTGGAAATATGCAGTGGGCAATGAAATGGGCTGAACTGTCTTTTTCTAATTTCACATCTATCTTTATCTTCTGGGTTCCCTTTTTGTGAAGGACTCCAAAACAGAGATGCACAGGATTCTTTATCTTTACACCTTCCCTTACTGTAACCCTCGCACTTATCCCATTAAAGGTCTCCTTTGCCTCTACCTCAAGACCCTCAACATCCCTCATGCTCAATATCTTATGCCCGCTAACAGCAAGGTGTGCAATATCCTTTCTTTCAAATATCCCTTTATCCGCCCCTGATTCTCCAAAGGCCTTCATTAATTCATTAAGCTCATTCACGACAAATCTCTCCATCACAGACAAGGCATCTCCTTGATTTATAATATTCCGCAACATCATGGGGGCTGCCTGAAAATACGATTCTACCTCTGCATATCTGTGAGGCCCTGTCAGCGATAAGGGCTATTTCTTCTCTATGGGTTATAAGCAAAACAGAAGAGCCGTTTTCCTTGAAGGCATTAATAACATTAATAATATCCTGCGTCGAGAGCATATCAATTCCAGAGTCAGGCTCATCAAGAATGGCAAGTTTTGGCTGGAGGGCAAGGACTGAGGCAAGCTCTATCCTCTTTCTTTCTCCACCACTAAGGGATTTATCAACCATTCTATCAAGATAGAGTGATGGCTCAAGACCAACCATCTCAAGATAATGGGCAGGGGAAAGAGACCTTCCCTTGCCACCAATTTTTAAATAATCTAAGACGCATATTCCCTCAAATCTAACCGGCTCCTGCCATGCCATTGTGATGCCAAGCCTTGCCCTCTCATATATAGGGAGATCATTAATAACCTTCCCATCAAATATTATCTCCCCTGAGGTTGGTCTATAACCTTCACACCCCATTATCAGATATGCAAGGGTGCTCTTTCCTGTTCCGTTTGTGCCAATGAGGGCGTGGACTTCTGAGGACTCAATGGTCATGGAAAAATCATCAAGGATATTTTTATCGCCTGCACAGAAGGTGAGTCCTTTAATTTCAAGCAACGACATCTACTTATACCCTCTCAATCTCATTTATAATCGAATCAATATCGTATGATACATTTATAAAAAATACTTTTTTCCTTAGAATATTATATCACTTTATCAACAACATCCCTGATTTCTCCTTCATGGTCGATAGCTCACCAAAGCCATCCAGAAAGACTGTCTAACGTTTCTACTATACGGCCATTGACGATACCATCGAGGTTAAAGCGATAAAGGTTTAAAATAACCACACACATTATCCACTTATATCTTGACAGTCTGTAATCCATCTGATAGTCTTAAAGAAAAAACTGTGGAGGTATAAGATGGATGTCCTTCAGGCCATAAGAGAGAGGAGATCTATAAATTTCTTTGAGACCGGTAAGGTCATAGATGATGGCGTGCTAAAGGAACTGCTTGAGACAGCTAATCTTTCCTGTTCATCCTTTAATCTTCAGCCATGGCGCGTCATTGTTGTCAGGGATCCTGAGAGAAAAAAGGTTCTTAGAGGGTGTGCCTTTAATCAGCCAAAGGTTGAGGAGGCATCGGCAGTCCTTATAATTATTGCTGATCCTGGCGCTGTTGAAGTGAATATGGAAAGGGTCCTTGATAGCTGGCAGGAACTCGGTTATATGAAGCCAGATATGAGGGAGAATTACAGGAGTATGGCTGAAAATCTCTACGGATCTGTTGATAGCCTTAAGAGAAAACTCTTTGCTGTTAAAAATGCCTCTTTATTTGCGATGAATCTCATGATTGCTGCTAAGGGATTTGGTCTCGAGACCCATCCAATGGATGGTTTTGTTGAGGAATGTATCAAGAAGGAATTCCATATCCCTGATGATAAGATCATCCCCATGATAATAGCGGTGGGCTATCTGAGAAGCGGGATCACCTTACTTCCAAGGGCCTTCAGGAGGAGGCTCGAAGAATTTGTTACCGATGATAGATATTAAGGTCCTCCTAAGGGGAGGTGGATCTTAAGGATGCCCCTAAGGTTCTCCTTCAAGGGGTTGCTCATACTCCTTATCTTACCTTCGGTTCTCACAGGTATTGTTGGTGGTTACATATACTGGGCAACCACTGACCTGCCTGCTATAAAGGACCTTGAAGAGTACACTCCAGCAGAGTCATCCCTTGTTTATTCTTCTGATGGAAAGGTTCTTGCTGAACTGTACCTCGAGAGAAGGACCTTTATCCCACACTATCTCATCCCTGACCATGTAAAAAAGGCCTTTATCTCCATTGAGGACGTCAGGTTTTATTATCATCCTGGTGTGGACATGATCGGTATACTCAGGGCACTCATAAATGATATAAGGGAATTGA
>JBBIPQ010000160.1:0-3000 GCA_037442785.1 Nitrospirota bacterium | reverse complement strand
CAGCAATATCACCATCCCTTATTCTCCTTGCCCCTTTTTCGAGGGAGTCAAGGGGGTCCAGTATAAGCCGCTTGGCTGCTATGACCAATCCTGAGATCGATGTGATGGCAATGAAAATAAAAAAAAGAAAATCCTTTTTTGGGTCTCTTTTATCTCCTTTATGACACCTTCTGTGGATATGCTTGTAACAATAAAGCCACGTATCCTATCCAATGGAGAATGGCATCTATGACACCTTTCTTCATTTATGAGTGGTTTGAAAAAAAGGAGGCTCTTGTCTACCTCGATTGATCTCTCTTCTGTCTGATTGAGTATATCTTTCGGTATGGTCAGTTGTCGATCACCATAAAACCATGATCCGTCAGACCTGAAAACAGTTATACGGACATCCCCTAAAGAGTTTGCCCTGTCAAGGATCCTCTTAAAAACAGAAAGGTCCTCCTCTATCATCGTTTCCCTCAGGGCCTCTGTCAGTGATCCTGAGAGGAGAACGGACTTCTCCCTGTCAAAGGCGATCAGTAGATCCTTTTCCCTTTGGCTTACAAGATAGGCTGATAATAAGAAAAGGAAGACCAAAAAGGTCAAAAGAATGATTACAATCTTAACGCTCAGTCTTGCCCCCATGGCCCCCCTTAGAGGTTAGAACTATAGATTGCTATTGTTTCTTATTTCTTTCTTTCCACGATATCATTTACCCATGAGAAGGCAGCTGCTGCAGCAGGAAAACCAATAGTGCTGATCATCAGGGCTATGACATGGTATATCTCATCCTTCGTGGCTCCAGCATCGATTGCCCTTCTTGTGTGGGAATGGACACCGCCTTCAGACCTTGCTGCTATTGATGCCCCGAGCTGGATGAGATGACAGGTCTTTTCATCAAGAGGACCCGCTGCCCTTGCAATCTTACCTGTTTCTTCATGGGCCTTAATCAATTCTGGGAATTGTTTTGAAAGCCTCTGATAGTTTTTTGGATATTTCATGACAACCTCCTTAATAGTGCTTCTTCAGTTCAAAGAGCACTTGTTTTGCCACGCTTTTAAGTGTCTCAAAGACACCTTTGCCTGTAACGGCTATAGCCTCGAAATAGGGTACCCCGTTTGGATTAAGTAATGCATTCATCTCCATAAGAGGGGCTACATTGGGTAGGTCTCGCTTGTTGTATTGAATCGTAAAGGGTAACTTATCAAGGTCATATCCCTGCTCGCTCAGATTGATCCGGAGATCCTCAAGGCTTTCGATGTTTGCCTCCATCCTTTCTAACTGGGAATCAGCAACAAAGACGACTCCATCCACACCCTTGAGTATCAATTTTCTGCTTGCTGCATAAAAGACTTGACCCGGGACCGTATAAAGGTGAAATCTTATCCTGAAGCCCTTAATGTCACCAAGGGCGAGGGGAAGGAAGTCAAAGAAGAGTGTTCTCTCTGTCTCTGTAGCGAGGGATATTAGTTTCCCCTTCTGCTCTGGATTTGTCTTCTTATAGATATACTGGAGATTTGTGGTCTTGCCGCACAGACCAGGACCATAATAGACTATCTTACAGTTTATCTCCCGAGAGGAATAGTTTATAAAAGACACCTGAACCTGTTCCTATCTGAAAAGATTGTCAATATCTTCATCGCTTATCTCAGCAAAGGGAGACTCCTCAAATCTTCCCTCTGCCCTGTCCTTCTCTGCCTTTTTTGCTATCTCCTCAAAAATCCTTGAGAGGACATCAGATGACTTTTTTACCCTTAATCTGACAAGCCCGAGGGATGACCTCTGATCAAAGATCACAACGAGTATAACACGTTGACCCACAAGGGATATATGGATATTGTCCTTGTCACCCTCATGGAAGAGGACTGTGAATTCCCTTTCTCCAAGAAGCCTTGCAATACCGCCTGTGGCAGCAATATTTCCAGCTGTCAGAGAGGCAAGGGCTGTTGTATCAATGTTATGGGATTCTCCAGCAGAGGCGATTAACTGGCCGTTTTTGTCAACAAGGAATATTACCTTTGCATTAGCTTGCTGATAAAGTTTCTGGAGTTCTTCTTCGATCTTTCTGAACTCCTCTTCGTACATCACAAGGTCAAAGTCAGCCATAACACCTCAAAGATACCATATATTTCTGATTATATCAACCCATGGCGGCCTCTTTCTTTAACCTTTCCCACTCCTTATCAACCTCCTCCTGGAAGAGTTTCAGGAGCCATTCATTCCCGGGGGCGAACATATGCTTGAATCTTCCCTGGGGTTTCAGGAATTCCTCAACAGGCTTTTTCTCCTTTGGTTCATAGTTTATCTTTGTTACCCCGTTTTCTATTTCATATAGAGGCCAGTAGCAGGTATCAACCGCAAGTTTAGAAAGCAGGATCGCATCATCTGTCCTTGACCTCCAGCCCCTGTTGCAGGGGGACAGGACATTTATGAACTTTGGTCCCTTTATCTCAAAGGCCTTCCTGAATTTCGTGATTGCGTCCCTCCAGTGAGCTGGTGTGGTTTGTGCAACATAGGGTATCCCATGGGCAGCCATTATCCTCGTGAGATTCTTCCTTGGCTGTAGTTTCCCTGGGATGACCTCTCCAGCAGGGGATGTGGTAGTGTCAGCTCCCAAGGGAGTTGCACTGGATCTCTGAATCCCTGTATTCATGTAAGCGCCATTGTCATAGCAGAGATAAAGCATATCATGACCCCTCTCCATCGCGCCTGAAAGGCTCTGAAACCCTATATCATAGGTTCCACCATCGCCACCTATTGCAACGAATTTTATCTCTTTATCTATCTTACCCTTTTTCTTCAATGCCCTGTACATGGTCTCTACCCCTGATATAGTAGCAGCAGCATTCTCAAAGGCATTATGGATCCAGGGAACCTTCCAGGCCGTATAGAAAGATATGCATGAGGAGACCTCAAGGCAACCCGTTGCGTTTGATATAACTACCGGATAGTCAGCAGCCAGCAGCAATTGCTTGATAATTATAGGGGTGCCACAGCCTGAGCACATCCTGTGGCCATGGT
>JBBIPQ010000159.1:0-3030 GCA_037442785.1 Nitrospirota bacterium | reverse complement strand
CGGTTTGCCATAACCTATACGCTGCTTATGGGTGGATTCTTTTTCCTCATAGGCTTCACACCCTTACAGGGAGGGGGGGTATGAAGGCTCAGGCATTTTTAGGGTGATTGCCTACCAGTTCCTCTGGGGATTCACAGACAACTTAGTTATAAGATTTGAGCCATTCCTCATAGGGTTTTATATGTTTGTGAGGTACAGGCGTATTTAGAGCAACACCGCCCTATAAGAGCGAGCCATCACACATCAGATGTATGATGGCATAATCTTCTTTACGCTTTAAGTCCCTCCGCCTGAAGACTTAGCTGTAATACAGTAGATAGTTAAGCCAGCATAACCAGCATAAAGGGTATAACGCATCAAACCCAGAATATGTTATTATTAAATCTTATGAAGGAAAGGCTTCAGAAGATCCTTTCGGAAATGGGTGTTGCTTCAAGGAGAAAGGCTGAGGATATGATCATTGAGGGAAGGGTAACAGTGAATGGTGCCACAGCCACGATCGGGATGAAGGCTGACCCTTTTGTAGATTATATCAAGGTTGATGGCAAACTTATTGCCGGTCCTAACATTTCTGCCACAAAAAAGGTGTATTATATCTTTTACAAACCAAGAAATGTAGTAACCACCCTCTTTGATCCTGAGGGAAGACCCACTATAAAGGATTATCTCAAGGGCATAAAACAGAGGGTTTTCCCTGTGGGAAGGCTTGATTTTGACTCGGAAGGTCTCCTCCTGCTGACGAATGACGGTGAGTTTGCAAATGCAATAATCCACCCATCAAAAAGGGTCCCAAAGACCTATCATGTTAAGATAAAGGGCATCATCGAGGATGAGGAGATAGAGAGGCTCAAAAAGGGCATCCGATTGGAGGATGGAATTACTATGCCAGCAGAGGTTAGAAGGCTCAGAAAAGGTATCAATAATTCATGGATAGAGATTACTATTTATGAGGGCAGAAAGAGACAGATAAGAAGGATGCTCGAAAGGGTGGGACATCCTGTGATCAGGCTCATAAGGATAGGTGTTGGCCCATTTAAGCTCGGTAACCTGAGACCAGGTGAGATAAGGGAGATTAAGGAGGATTTATGTTACGGGATAAAGGATGCGGTGAGATAAGGGAATCAGACATCGGCTCCAATATGAACCTCTCTGGATGGGTTTTCAGGAGGAGGGATCATGGTGGATTGATATTTGTGGATCTCCGGGATAGAACTGGCATCATCCAGATAGTCTTCAGCCCTGAGGTCTCGATTGATGCCCATGAACTTGCCCATGACCTGAGGTCTGAGTTTGTGATAAATGTATCAGGGGTGGTGAGGAGAAGGCCCGAGGGAACAGAGAATCCAGCCCTTCCAACAGGGCTGCTGGAGGTTTATGTAAATAAACTCATTATACTGAATGAATCCTCTCCTCTGCCATTCCCCATGGAAGAGGCAGCAGAGGCATCTGAGTCCCTGAGATTAAAGCACAGGTATCTTGACCTGAGGAGACCTGAACTTCAGAAGAACCTCATTGTAAGACACAGGGTCTCAAAGAACATAAGGGATTATCTTGACAGGGAGGGTTTTCTTGAGATCGAGACCCCCATCCTCACGAAATCCACCCCTGAAGGGGCAAGGGATTATCTGGTCCCAAGCAGACTCAATCCGGGACATTTCTATGCCCTACCCCAGTCACCACAGCTCTTTAAACAGATACTCATGGTTTCAGGGTTTGACAGGTATTTTCAGATAGTGCGGTGCTTCAGGGATGAGGATTTGAGGGCAGATAGACAGCCTGAATTCACCCAGGTTGATCTTGAGATGTCCTTTGTTGATAGGGAGGATGTCATAGGGATTGTTGAAGGCATGATGAAGGAGGTCTTCAAGGTAGTGCTTGATATTGATCTTGAGACCCCCTTTGAAAGGCTTACCTTTAAGGAATCCATGGAGAGGTTTGGTAATGATAAACCTGACCTCAGGTTCGATCTTGAGCTAAAGGATATGGGCGATCTCGCTGAAAAAGGGAGTTTCAAGGTCTTCCTTGATGCCCTTGCCTCCGGTGGAAGGGTAAAGGCCATAAATGGAAAGTCCATGGCGGCACTATCCCGAAAGGAGATAGATATGCTCACTGAGGAGGTAAAGACTTTTGGGGCAAAGGGTCTCGCATGGATTAAGGTCAAGGATGGGTTTGAATCTCCCATAGCAAAGTTTTTCCCTGAAGGTATCCTCAGGGAGATGGCCTCGAGGCTTGAGGCTGAAGAAGGTGATATGATGCTCTTTGTTGCTGACAGAGAAAAGATCGTTCACGATGCCCTGAGCAGACTGAGGATTGAGCTTGGTAGAAGGCTTAACCTGATCAGGGATGGATTCAAGTTTCTCTGGGTTATAGACTATCCCCTTCTTGAATGGAGCGAGGATGAGGGAAGGTTTCAGGCAATGCATCATCCCTTCACATCCCCTGTGGATGAGGATATTGAAAAGGTCCTTTCAATATCCTTAGAGGCTGTTGATATGGGGTCTCCATTATTTAACCTTCTCAGTTCTATCAGGGCAAAGGCCTATGATATTGTCCTGAATGGATACGAGATAGGAGGTGGAAGCATCCGTATCCACAGAAGGGATGTGCAGAAGAGGATGTTCGAGATACTAAGGATATCCGAGGACGAGGCAAGGATGAAGTTTGGATTTCTCCTTGATGCCCTTGAATATGGGGCCCCACCCCATGGTGGCCTGGCCCTCGGTCTTGACAGGCTGATAATGATAATGGTCGGCGCATCATCAATAAGGGATGTGATCGCCTTTCCAAAGACCCAGAAGGGCGTCTGTCTGATGAGTGGCGCTCCTTCACCGGTTGAGCCAAAACAGTTGAGGGATCTTCACATCAGGATTGAGGAGTAAGAGCCATAATTTGACTTTTAGGAACTGATTCCTTTAATCTTAAAAGAAAGACGAATTTATGAAAGACTCGGCACTTCAGTTGATACTCCAGGCTGGCCTGGTTGTTAAGGGTGTTTTATTAATACTCCTCTTCTTTTCTGTCTTCTCCTGG
>JBBIPQ010000158.1:0-3207 GCA_037442785.1 Nitrospirota bacterium | reverse complement strand
CTCACCGCCAAATTGTTCTATCTTCTTTGTAATTATCGGCGCAAAGGCATCCTTTACCCTTCCATAATAGACCTCATTGCCGGTAATTACCACTCCTGCTCGTGGTTTCCTCAATTCCTTTACTTCAATTACCCCAGCCTTATGGACATCTTTGATCTCTTCACCGATCTCAACAGCCCTCTTTATCACCTCCCGTTTAACTGCCAAAGGGATGGCCCTTGTGCCAGCCACGATCTGCCCCTTCTTTACCACAGTATTGTTGTGAAGGGTTGCACACATTACCTCTCCAAGCATGTTGAATCTAAATAGTGCTTCTCTGTGAATCCTGAGAAGGCCATCCCTTGATGCTATTATATTTATCTTACCTTCCTTTGGTTCACCTTCCATCTCTACACCCTCTCCCATAAGGGCAGTGGCAATTGCAAAGGCAGCCTCGTCTTCATGCAGTTCGTCAGGACCAATCCTTAAGACATAGAGCCTTTCTTTGCCGAGTCTCTTTAGGTGTTCTATGTCCTCCTGTCTTACTATATGTCCCTTCTTAAAGGCCCTTCCTTTAAACTCTCCCTGCCTTATCTCTGTAATATCATGAGCAAGGACCATCCCGACTGCCTGCTCAACGGGCATGGTGTGGTCCTCCACTGGCTCATAAACTGTTGTGCCACAGGCTTCACACATGTCAACCTCCTATGTGGTATAATTTTCTATGGGCAAAAAACATTCTCTAACAATAGACCTTCCGGATGAACTCCTTGAAAAAATACAAACCTGCCTGATAATTCATCCGCCATAAAAGAGCTCCTTGAACATGCTCTATCCCTACCAAAATACTTCAGAGATTTTGACTGGACGAAGGCAGAAGATGAAGCAGATGAAGATATCAGACAGGGCAATGTCAAAAGTTTCTCGTCTGTAGAAGACTTTTTAAAAGAACTGTATGAATGAAGATAACCAGAACCGAATCCTTTAAAAAGGATTTTAAACATCTGCCAGAATACATCAAAAGGGTATTTGAAAATAAGATTAAGTTTCTCGTTGAAAATCCTTTTCATCCTTCGCTGAGGACCCAAAAGATGAAAGGTCACAATGAGATATGGGAACGCAGTGTTACCATGTTTTACAAGTTTACGTTTCAGATACAGGGGGATGAAATAATCCTCCGAAGGATCGGACTGCACAATGATGTCCTTAAAAGACCTTGACCTCATCCAAAGACCCTCCTGAATCTTCTATCCACCATCTTCCTGATACCCTCTTCAAGGGCCTCGTATTTCCTTAAAAAATCCCTTGCCTCCTCTGTAAGTCTTGCACCACCACCGTTAGTGCCTCCTTTGTGTCTTTCCACCAGCTCGATTCCAAGACGATCCTCCATTGCCTTTATATAGCTCCATGCCTTCCTGTAGGAGATGTTTATCTCCTTTGCTGCCTGATTAATAGAGCCATATTTATCTATTGCCTGAAGAAGAAACCTCCTCCCCCTGCCAAAAACAGGCTCTCCATCAACCTCTATCCAGAGTTTGGATTTAATCTCCATTTTTTCAGTATCCTTTCCCATTTACTGATTATTGCCGTTATGACATTTTTGCATAACGCATTATAAAATTTTTTTAATTGTTCACTTCAACTTTGCCCTCAACCTTCTTCCAAAATAGAGAGATTTTGCCGAACCAGAAGATCCCCTTTAATGGCGACAATACCCCTTTAATTGTGCTCTCGATTATTATTTTTGGAAACTCCCTGAGAAGTGGTACTTCTCCAGCTTCAGTATAAATCCGCAGTCCTGAATCATCTATATATAGCCTTATCTCTTGAGGGTCCTGGCCAAGGGCCAGGACTATCCCTCTAATCACGTTACCGAGATATTTCTGTGTAAAATCATTAAGGGGGATAACCTGATCATTAACTAAAACTAATAGTATTGTCTGCATTCCTGTAGTAACCACCTCTGTCGCATGGCTTGCAAAGGATCTTCCCATCCCTGTATACCTCCCTCATGTCCTGAATATATTCGCCGCATTGTTCACATCTGACCCTTCTTAAGGGTCTTCCAGGCATATCCTCAGGCTTTATTTCTACATTCACATTCATTACTTTGAATAACTCATTATCAGACATCACCTTATATGCCTCAAGCTGTGCCTGGTACTTATTTTCGATGTGAGGAAACATCTCTTTTGCCCTTTCCCTTACCTCCTCTTTCGCAATAACCCTAACAGCATTACCTGTCTTAAGGTTCACAAATGTGGCCGCCATCTTTCCGTAATCCATGAATTTCATTGTCCTGTGGCCCAAACTACAGCCAGTAACAGACTGAACTGCGTCAGTTGCGCACCTGTCCATCTCGACAAATACAATCAGACTCTTTTTATCCTTTCCCTTCGGGTCTTCAATCCCGATCTTTCTCAATCCGAGCATTGACATCCTCACTCCGAGGACCTGACCAGGGCAGAGGTGGCCATGAAGCCTCACAGATTCTTCCAATAAATCCTCAAAGGGATATGTGCTTTCTTCCATAAAAAATTTTATCACATTAGTTTGTAAATTTTATGTAAATTTTAAATCATCCTAAAAAAGTGGACGGGGCTTGAGGGGACGGAGGGGGTTTTATGCCCCATCCACGAGGAAAGCTAATCAAATATGTTTAAAGTCTCCTTTATCTTTTCCCTCTCAATCTCAAGAAATACGATAAGGCTCTTCCTGTCCTTTCCCATTGTATTCTCTATTCCTATTTGACTCATCCCGAGTATTGACATCCTCACACCAAGAACCTAACAGGGGTAACCATAATTCGCTCAGACTCCGCAAGGAGTAATTCAAAATCAAAAAGAGGCTATTCTCTGCTACCTCCATATTTTTTTACTTTCTTCGTTGTTTTGATTTTCAAGGGGCAGGGAATTATCCCTGCCCCTCAGCCTTTGAAATTCTAAACCTTCACGAGCTTTACCCTTGTGTCGTAGAACGAGGAACTGCCGCCGATCGGGTCGGTCATGCAGGAGTTCTTGAGTATTGGATCGACCTTCATCGCGGCATTGGGACAAAGTCCCGTGGTGCGCCGCTTGTCGCCCTTGATGGTCTTGCCGTCAATCACGGCGTCCGACGCGCCGTAACCCCAATGACCGAAGTGCCAGGAAACAGCGACCACTCCCGGCGCCATGCCCTCCACGGCCTTGATCTTGCCGACCATGTCCTTTGTCCCGAAGTTGGGCAGAT
>JBBIPQ010000157.1:0-3238 GCA_037442785.1 Nitrospirota bacterium | reverse complement strand
TGGGACCACTCAGAATATTACAGAGACGAACTGGGATGGCCAATAAAGAGACGTTTCATATTCTTTGATGGTTTGATAAATTCAGAGACCCTTCCAGAGATCAAACTTCTTACAAGGGAGATAGAAGAGGCCTTATCAATGGATGGCAAGAGGACTGTAAATATAGACCCTGGCTATCTGACTCTTTCAAAGGTTGTCCTCGCCTCAACAAAGAATTACTGTCACAGGATATATATGGGAAAGGGGATCTTTGCGGAGGTCACCCTTATCTTCAGAAACAAGAGATACCAGCCCTATCTATTCACATACCGGGATTATGCGAGCAATGCCTATATCGAGATCTTTATGAAGGCGAGAGAACATATAAAAGGAAGCCCTTTCAGTACCATGCGGACCTATCCACAGGGACATACCAGTGAATAAAGTCATACCAGATACCGAGGGGTGCCTTTTCTACTCCTTTGAATCTTTTGTGAAGCACAGGCAGTGCGTCAGGGACAAAAAGGAATGTGACTGGCTGTTCCTCCGCAAGGATCCTGTGAATTTCGTGATAGATCCTTTTTCTCTTCTCAGGGTCAAAGGTCCTCCTGCCTTCGATCAGGAGTCTATCAACCTCTTCATTCTTATAGGAGATGAAGTTGAATTCTCCCTCCTTTGTCTTAGAGGAATGCCAGATGTCGTATATATCAGGATCCCTTGATAAGGCCCAGCCAAGAATAACAGCCTCAAACCTCCTCTTGTCAATAAACTCGTGTAGAAGGGCCTGCCATTCAAGCACCTTTATATCCATTATAATCCCTATCCTTTTGAGGTTTTCCCTTATTATCTGGGCTGTCTTAATCCTTACATCATTTGCCTGATTAACAAGGACCGTAAATCGGAAAGGTCTCCTATCTTTGTAAAGGATACCATCCTCGCCCATGCTCCAGCCCGCTTCAATAAGCAAGCCTTTTGCCTTTTCAGGATTATACTCAATATCCCTGACCTGGGGATTATATGCCCACGACTCAGGAGGAAACGGGCCTGTGCAAGGTGTTCCATATCCAAGCAGAACGCCATCAATAATATCCTTCTTATTGATGGCATGTGACAGGGCAAGTCTTATCCTCTTATCTGCAAACCTCGGGTCTTGCAAGTTATATCCCAGATAGGTATAGCCAAAGGCTGGATAGCGAAACCTCTGAAAGTATTTTCTAAATTGAGGTGTATCTGTCTGGAGTTTATACTGAGGAGGCGTTAGGGCCATATAATCGATGCCACCGAACTTGAGTTCAAGGAATGTCGTGGCCTGATCTGGTATTATCCTTGCCACATATCTATTTATATTGGGTCTTCCCTCAAAATAATCATCAAAGGCTTCAAGTACGATCTTCTGTCCAGTTATCCATTCCTTCAATCTGTAGGGTCCTGTACCCACTGGATTTCTATTGAATTCTTCTGATGTGACATCCCTCCCTTCCAGGATGTGTTTTGGGATGATCCCCATCCCCCAGGATTCAAGGGCAGGTGCGTATGGTTCCTTATACACCACCCTAACTGTATATCTATCGATTGCCTCAACTCTTTCAACAGGTCCATAATTGCTTCCGTAAGGGGTTGGAACCTTTGGGTCTGTTACTGTTTTATAGGTGAATACAACATCATCAGCAGTGAATTCAACCCCGTCATGCCACCTGACATTCTTTCTGAGGTGAAATACGATCTCGAGACCGTTCCTCTTTATCTCCCAGGATTCTGCGAGGTCACCGGTGATCTTTATATCCTTATTATACTTTGTTAGGCCATTGAAGATAAGTCCGCTAATCTCGCCTGAGGCACTTTCAGAGGCCAGAAGAGGCAACAGTCTCTTTGCATCAGCACCAAACCCTACAGTAATATCAAAGGGTCTCTTTACATCAGGCTCCCTTGTGCATGATGTAAGGAATAGAATCAAATAAAAAATTATGGGGAGCAACCTGTCTCTTTTTCTTATTTCTTCTCAGGGGGTGTCTGCTGCTGAAGTGGTGCAGACTGGACAGGGCCCTGTCCCGCAGGCATCTCCTTCTTCTGCTCGACTGGAGCGGTCTTTTTCACAACAGAGCCTCCCTTCGCCGATGCTATAGCGAGAAGTAAGGAGGTCAGCATGAAGACTACAGCAGCTCCAGTTGTGAGTTTGCTCAAGAATGTTGCTGCACCCCTGCTACCAAAGAGCGTCTGGCTCGAACCACCAAAGGCAGCACCAAGTTCTGCTCCTTTACTGCTCTGTATGAGCACAATAAAGATCAGAAACAGAGAAACAATAATGTGGATTATTATAAGCAAAGTTATCATTATATCCTCCTTTTAAATCTTACAATTCTTTCAAAACTTTCAGGTTTAAGGCTTGCACCACCAACGAGAGCACCATCCACATCAGGACAGGCCATGAGATGATCGATATTATCGAATGTAACGCTGCCTCCATATATAATCCTTATAGAGTCAGCACCCATATATTCTTCCCTGAGCCTGTTCCTTATATATGCATGTGCTTCCTGAGCCTGCTCAGGAGTAGCCGTCCTTCCAGTCCCTATTGCCCAGACCGGCTCATAGGCTATCACAATCCTCGATAGATCTATATCCCTTAACCCTTCCCTGATCTGCCTATCCAGCACATCAAAGGTGATTCCATCCTCCCTTTCCTGAAGGGTCTCGCCTATGCAGAATATAACATCAAGCTCACCTTTCAGTGCAGCCTTCACCTTCTTATTTAATATCTCATCCTTCTCACCAAAGTAATGTCTCCTCTCGGAATGTCCAATGATTACATAATCACAACCCGCATCCTTCAACATTAAAGGTGAGACTTCCCCTGTATATGCGCCTTTCTCTTCAAAGAAGACATCCTGAGCTGCAAGCCTTATATTTGACCCCCTTATAAGCTCTGCAACAGGGTACAGGGCTGTAAAGGGAGGGGCTATAACTATATCAGTATCATTTATACCCGCCACGGAAGGAGCAAAGATATTGACGAACTCCCTCGCCTCAGGAATAGTTTTATTCATCTTCCAGTTTGCAGCTATAAATGGTATTCTCATAATCATGTAATTTAGTTTATCATGAGCACTTATGTCAAGTTTTCAAGTGTTGTTTTGTGGTTACAATTTTAAAATGTCACACTTAATTACTATTTTAAGATGTCACATGTTTGATATGCTCCTTCCTAAGAAGATTATCTTGCCTAAGAAGATTATCTTGGGGAGGTTTAAATATGGAAAGA
>JBBIPQ010000156.1:0-3241 GCA_037442785.1 Nitrospirota bacterium | reverse complement strand
GAGATCCTCCCCCCTCAAAGAGATAACGGAAAGGGCAGATGTAGATTCTTACTCTACCCCTTCCATTGCCCCTATTTGTTTTTCATTCTGTCGGATAGCCCCTCTTTTTCCAGTCAGGAAGTCCTTCCCTGTACCAGTGAATCTTAAATCCAAGAGAATGTAGCATTACCGCTACAGATGGCGAACGCCAGCACTTGATACCGTTACAATAAAGGACATACTCTTTGGACTTGTCGAGTTTGTCTGCCATAGAAGGCCCCTGTTTGATTAAATCATCACAGAAAAACCACTCTGCTCCAGGTATCTTCTCAGTGTCATACTGTGTTTTGATGCGGTTGTCCAAGAATATGGCCCTTTTTGACTTCCATAACTCATAGGCCTTATCGCCGCTGATATTTGGTATTCCCTCAAGAGATTGAGGCATCTCCTTCTTTGCCTTTTCGAGTTCGTGAAGTTCATTCACCTTGTTCATTACTGCATCAGGCCAGGATGCAGAAAAGGCAATACCTGCTGCAAGAATTGTTACTACTAAAACTACCCCCAACCATCTTCTTCTTTTCATAGTTGCTTTCCTCCTTTTTGTCATTCATGATAAACTACCAAAGGTAGATTTCACTCTATTGCTTTATATACTTTTGCCCTTCCCCTTTTATAAAATCATATAGCTTCAGGACTTTTGCAGATGGCGTGCCCCTGGTAATAAGAGTCAACGGCCGTGAAATCTTAGGAGTTTGTACTACCTTAACCTGTGCTGGAAACTTCTCGGGATTTGCTATGGATATAGCCTCGGGATTAGATGCTAAAGCATTAGAGACATCATTCAATGAAGGAACATCCAAAACCTCTTTTGTAACAGCCTCTCCGTCCATTATCTGTTTGGAAAAAGTGTTCATAGCACCTGATGAAAGCCTCGGCCATACTACGATCACAGGCATGTCTTTGCCGCCAACATCCTTCCAGTTGGCTATCTTGCCCGAAAAAATTCCCTTAAGCTGTTCTTTTGAAAGAGATGCTACAGGATTATCGCTGTTGACGACAACAAGAGTGTATTCTTCTGTTACAGTAAATGGCACGAGAGCTTGTTTATCCTTGACCTGATAACCGGCTTTTTCTGCGGCCTTTATCCAGTCGTCTAACGAAAGGCTTGCTCCAGCAATCTCTGCCTTTCCGTCTTCAAGGTTTTTCAATGCATCAACAGGACCTGCGACAATTATGTTTACAGAAATATTTACTGCCTTCAAAGGCTCTTTCAAAGGATTAAACACACCATTTATAAAGGTAGTACCTGTTGAAACCACAATCTCATCGGCAACAACGTAGTCACCAATACTTAATACCAAAACTAAGATGATAGTTACTGCTAAAACCAATCCATATCTTTTCATATCTTCCTCCAAGTATTGAGATGTTACCACTAAGAGTGGTCTTTCTTCTAAAACCCAAAGTCCTTCAGGAGGTCATCCACATCTTCCTGCGACACTCTTTCTGGAACTATAGCCTCGATCTTTTTGCCATCCTCTATCTTCACCCCGAAGGTTGCAATTAGTTTGACCAGTTCTTCCTCAATATCCCCGACAAGACCTATCACCTTTTTTATCACCTGTCCTGTTATATCCTGGAAGGACTGGGTAGTGAGTATCTCTGTGAGGTCATCCTCAAGTCTGTTTTTAAATCCTTTTAAGAAGTTAACAGAATCCTCTGGTTCTTTAATATTTCTTATGTGGGAGGAAAGCTCATCCATACCGAGTATATATCTTTCCACTATTCCCATTGTCTTGTTTGCTGCCTCCTCTGTTTTATCTATGACAAACTGTAGCCTGTCAATGGCACTTGGCATCTCCACAATAGCCATCTCCTTTAACTTCGGGTCTATCGCCTCTTTAAAGCTCTTCAAAGAATCGTGGAGTTTCCTTGTAACCCTCCCAACCTCCTTAAAGAGTTCATCCTGTCCTTTTGCAGCGATCCTGGTTAGAGCCACCTCTGCCTTCTCATAATCCTGACTGGCAATAGCTTCCATAAATTCCACTATAGAGGTCAGGGTTATATCCTTCTCTATAGCCCCTCCCATCCTTTTTTCAAGAAAATCCCTTGCGTCCTTTAATTCACTTAGTCTGACCTCTCCTCCAATGGTCTGCACGGTCCTGACAACCTCTATTCTTCCGTTGTCACTCTCCTTTACCTCAACGACATCTTCAAGAAAGGATTGATCCTCATAGGGTATGAGTCTTGATGTGTCAAGGAGGACAAGGATTCTGCTGTCGAGTTTGATTATCCCTCCGATAATGTCCGAGGTCCTATTAATAACATTCTCTGGTGGTTCGATGCTGGATTCATCGATATTAATAACACCTGTGATACCATCTACAAGGATGCCATAGGCTGCCTTGCCCGAGGCAACAATTATTACCTTGTCGCCCTTTTGCTCGGCGCCATCGAGACCGGCAAGTCGCTTTATATTTATGATAGGTATGATACTACCCCTTATATTCGTGACGCCCTCTATATAAGGTGGTGACTGGGGCATCTTTGTTATGGGTGGCAAGCCTATTATCTCTCTTACCTTCAAAATTGGTATCGTGTATTCCTCATTATTCAGATTAAAGCCGATGTACTGTTGCATAATACCTCCTTAGACCTTAACGGTATTGAAAATGTTCCTTGATATGCCAGAGGGATCTATTATGAGAACAACCTTGCCATCCCCTGTTATTGTCGCGCCAAGGACATAACTTGAGTCTGTGTATTTCCCATCTATGGCCTTTATAACCACCTCTTCCTGACCTAAAAGCTCATCTACAGCTATGCAGAACCTCCTGTCACCGGATGATATGATAAGTATGTATCTTTCCCCTCTGTGTCCATTTGCAGAACCTGTAAGGATCTCTGAAAGCTCAAATAAAGGATATACCCTGTCCCGAACTATCGTGACCTTCTGGCCGGCAATCTCTTTTATATCCTTACTGTTTATAACCATGGTCTCCTCAATCGGGGCAAGGGGCACTGCATATATATTTCCGGATGCCTTCACCATCAGTGATTGTATGATGGCAAGTGTCAGGGGAAGGGTTATCCTGAAGATACTGCCCATATCCTTCTTTGTATTAACCTCAACATAGCCATTCAATCTGGATATATTGGTCTTTACAACATCCATGCCCACTCCCCTTCCGCTTAATTCTGTGGCAACTTCCGCCGTTGAAAAGCCCGGAAGAAATATGAGATTTATAGCAGCCTCCTCTGA
>JBBIPQ010000155.1:0-3297 GCA_037442785.1 Nitrospirota bacterium | reverse complement strand
TATCCCTTCACCACAAGCACAGGACAGGGCGTGTGTCCAATCACCTTTTCGGTAACACTTCCCATGAGGAGTCTCTTAAGACCCGTCCTTCCGTGAGATCCCATCACTATTACATCCGCACCAATCTCCTTTGCGGTATCGGTAATGACCCTGTAGGCCTCTCCCTCCTTTACAACGGTTTCTGCCCTCACACCTGATAATTCTGCATCTTTTTTCACAGCATCCACATAACTCTTTGCCTTATTTATAAGCTCATCAACGGTCTTTGGTGATTCTGCATAAAACTCTGACGGGACATCCACAACAGATATAATCCCGAGTTCTCCACCATAGGATTTTGCAAAATCTATTGCCTTTTTCTCAGCAGCATTGCTGAATCTTGAGCCATCCGTTGCTATAAGTACCTTTTTAAAGCCCACAGTTGTATCCCTTGGTATAACAAGCACATCTATGGGACTATAACCAATGACCCTGGCAGTGACACTCCCAACAAGGACCCTCTCAAGCCTTCTGAGACCACGCCTTCCCATAACGATGAGGTCACAATTTTCAGCCTGGGCAAGGTCTATGATTCTCTCATAGGGCTCGCCTTCTTCACAAACGGTCTTTACAAGGACCTTATGTTTATCTGCAAGTTCCTGAGCCTTTTTGAGTGCCTCGTCACAGGGCTTTCTCATTGAAGCCATTATGTTCCCAACTGCTACAAGGTCAAGGTCACCTGTATAGGGAGGAATAACAGAAACGACAGTAATCCAGCTTCCTTCATTCTGGGCAAGCTCAAAGGACTCCTCAAGGGCATGGAGGCTTGTTAGGGAGCCGTCTATTGCTGTGAGAATCTTTCTATATCTTCCCATTACCTCACCTCCTGTGTCCTTTCATGCGCCACCACCATCTTTTCCTTCTTGATTCCTTTCCAGAGGGCGGTCAATACTATAAATGCCCCTGTAAAGAGGGCAAGTGCCATTATTGCAAAACTTGCATTCTTCAGTATCTTTACGGTCATATCTCCAAGGGGTGATATTATACCAAGCTGACCTGAATATACAGGCACCATGAGGCCACGACTGAACAGGACTATTATCATGATCACACCCATCACAAGTTTGATCATGTATCCCTTCACATAGGTTGTTCCGATTGCACCAAGCTGGACCCCGAATAGAGAACCAGCAAGTATGATCATTGAAAGCCTTATATCAACAAAGCCATGAAGGGCATACTTGAAAGAACCACCCATACCCATAACAAAGGCTATAACGAGCTCTGTCGCAGATGCCATCAGGCTCGGGACACCAAGTATGTATATCATGGCTGGTACACCTATGAATCCACCAACAGCAATGGTGGCAGCAAGCATGCCCGTAGCAAAACCAAGGGGGATTGTAAAGAGTATTGATATCTTTTTATCAATACTCTTGAAATATACCATTGTGCCAGGGATATTAATTGACTGGACCCATTTTGCTATCTTTGTGGTCTTTTCTTCTTCCTCAACCCCTGTGTTGTTCTGCTTCATCATTTTAAAGCCATCCTTCAGGACAAATCCACCTACCACTGCAAGGACTATGACAAAGGCCATACTCACATAAAGGTTTGATCCAGCATCACCAAAGCTCTTCTTTATATTCTCCTGGATCTGGGCACCGATGAGAACACCCGCCTCTGCTGAGGCACCCATTATGAGACCGAGCTTCACATCAACCTGGCCATATTTTGCCCTCTTTACAGCTCCAACAAGGGCTTTTGGAAATTTGTGACACATGTTTGATGCAACTGCCACAAGTCCTGGCACACCCATACTCATCATCCCTGGTGTAAGGACAAAGGCACCTCCTGAGCCAATAAATCCACTTACAAGGCCACCTACAAAGCCAACAAGAAATAGATAGACCATATTCATCCAATTAAGGTCTATAAAGTTTGATACTGTCTGTGCTATATCGTGCATCTTATTTAACCTCCCTTTTCTTTTTTGCCTCCACACCGAGGACTGTCCAGAAATAGCCTGTAAAATTACCATGAATAAATGAGAATAAAAAGGCAGTCGCTATTGGTAACAGTGCATAAAGCCCTCCACGACCAAAGTTCTGATTAATAAATTCCTGATTGGTGAGTAACAACCAATACAGGATCACTGACCCTATCCCGTAGATAATGAGTTTACCAACGGGCTTCTTCTTTGATTCAGATGCCATAGTTTTATCCTCCTTTTATTTATAAATTTAAGAATCCATCACCACAACAAGTGGACATTTAAGTCCATGCCATGCATCAGATAAATTCCCCTCTCTACAGTCCCTGTCAAGGTCTTCCGAGGACTCTATTACAACGAAATCAATATTCTTTTTCTCCTTTACATAGTCCAGAATCTCTTTCTTAAGACATCCCCTCCTTTTTATCAGTCTGTAGTTTATCCCTTCTGAATTCAGTCTTTCCATGAACCTTTTAAGCTCCTCTGGCTCTACCTCATCACGGGATATGTAAAGGATGTCAAGCCCTGTTCCTATCCTTTTACAGGCATTAATGGCATAAAGAAGGGTCTTTTCGCTTATGTTTTCTTTCCTCAAGCCAAGTAGAACCCGTCTGTTTCCCCGGAGTATCTGCCTTGCTGTCTCAGCGTCATTTGCCTCTGCAAAGGCAGAGGCTGCCATCATGTCTTCAAATCGCTTGCTGAGGTTTTTCATACTAAGGTTTAACAGTTTGAGTCGTTAGCTTTCTCTTTTCCTCAGCTGGTCTGATCCCGGCACTGTAGTCCTCAACCTTGCCAGTCTCTTCTCCGATACCGGAAAATCTGCGATTTTCTTGAGACCTCTCATTCAATATCTGCCTTGCTGTATCAAGCTCACCTGCCTCTGCAAAGGTCACTGCAACGAACAGATCTTCAATACTACTACCCCCAAAAATTAAAGATTTTTTGGGGACCCCTTTTTTAAATAAGCCTTTCATATTGCACCTCCTTAACTACCCCAAGAAATCTACGATTTTGGGGGACCCTGTCTTATTTAATAGTTAATCAAATAATGTGCCATGTCAAAACCTGTTGATTTCGTTTAATTTGTTATAGGCAAATACTGTTGCCTTATGTTGCAAAATACAACCTAGTGCGGAAGAGCGGATGTGCGGAAGCGCGGAAGTTACACTATGGAAAATATTTTTTCCTTATATTCCTTTCGATCATCCGAGCTTCCGCGCTATATTCCTTGTTTGCTTGTTGCATTGCATTCTGCAACATTATCGTGCTATACTGCAACATATGCCAATACACTTTTTTCATAGTCTCAAAGAAAAGGGCCTCGT
>JBBIPQ010000154.1:0-3307 GCA_037442785.1 Nitrospirota bacterium | reverse complement strand
CGCTAATACCTTCGTTATCGCTGCCGTCAATGTCGTCTTACCGTGATCTACATGCCCTATCGTCCCTACATTTACATGTGGCTTTACCCTCTCAAATTTAGCCTTTGCCATATCTCCTCCTTAAATTACTCACCTTTTACCTTAGCTATTATTGCATCACTTATATTCTTGGGAACCTCTTCATACCTTGAAAATTGCATCGTATATGTAGCCCTTCCCTGAGTCTTGGATCTTAAGTCAGTAGCATATCCAAACATCTCTGACAGAGGTACCTCAGCCCTAATAACCTGGGAATTACCCCTTTTTTCCATGGACTGAATCCTTCCCCTTCTTGAATTCAGATCACCCATCACATCTCCCATATATTCTTCAGGTGTGACAACCTCAACACTCATAATCGGTTCAAGGAGCACAGGTCTTGCCTTCTTAGCAGCCTCCTTAAAGGCCATAGAACCAGCGATCTTAAAGGCCATCTCAGATGAGTCCACCTCATGATATGAACCATCATAGAGGGTAGCCCTGACATCCACAACAGGATATCCGGCAAGCACACCTAAGTCCAGTGCCTCTTTTATACCCTTTTCAACAGCCGGGATGTACTCCTTGGGAATGGTACCGCCAACAATCTTGTTCACAAATTCAAATCCCTTACCAGTCTCAGCAGGCTCTATCTCGATAACAACATGTCCATATTGACCCCTTCCTCCACTCTGCCTCACGAACTTACCTTCAGCCTTTGCAGCTGTCCTGATCGTTTCCTTATAGGCAACCTGAGGCTTACCAACATTTGCACTGACCTTGAATTCCCTTAATAATCTATCAACAATGATCTCGAGATGAAGTTCACCCATACCTGATATTATGGTCTGCCCTGTCTCCTCATCAAAGGATACCCGGAAAGACGGATCTTCCTGGGCAAGTTTGGCAAGAGATTGAGACAGTTTTTCCTGATCTGCCTTAGTCTTTGGCTCGATTGCAACGGATATAACGGGTTCAGGGAATTCTATGGCCTCAAGAACAATAGGTGCCTTTTCATCGCAAAGGGTATCGCCTGTCAGCGTATTCTTAAGACCAACCGCAGCAGCGATATCCCCTGCGGCGACCTCCTTTATCTCCTCCCTCTTATTGGCGTGCATCCTTAGAAGCCTTCCGATCCTCTCCTTGCTATCCTTTGTGGAGTTATAAACATAAGAACCAGCGCTCAGAACACCTGAATAGACCCTTATAAAGGTAAGCTGCCCTACATAGGGGTCTGTCATTATCTTAAAGGCAAGGGCAGCAAAGGGCTCATCAGGACTTGCCTTCCTCTCTATTTCGCTTCCATCTATCGGGTTTATACCTTTCACAGGCGGGATATCAAGGGGTGAAGGCAAATAATCAACAATGGCATCAAGCAACATCTGCACCCCTTTATTCTTAAAGGCAGAACCACAAAGAACAGGCGTGATACGCATCTCAATCGTTCCCTTTCTTATCGCCCTTTTTATCTCCTCTACCGTAATCTCTTCCCCTCCAAGGAACTTCTCCATTATGTTCTCATCAACATCTGCGAGGGCCTCCAGCATCTTTTCCCTGTATTCTCTTGCTACAGGAAGGAGTTCCTGGGGAATCTCATCCTCTACATATTTGGCACCCAACGTCTCATCGTCAAAATATATAGCCTTACCCCTGACAAGGTCTATCGGTCCTCTGAACTTATCCTCAGCTCCTATAGGTATCTGAATAGGAACTGGATTGGCTCCCAACCTATCCACCATTGTCTTAACACTCATGAAGAAATCAGCTCCAACCCTATCCATCTTATTCATAAAGGCTATTCTCGGAACCCCGTATTTGTTTGCTTGTCTCCACACAGTTTCTGATTGTGGCTCAACACCTGCAACAGCATCGAAGACAGCAACAGCGCCATCAAGTACCCTTAAGGACCTTTCTACCTCTATCGTAAAGTCAACATGACCGGGCGTATCTATAATGTTTATCCTGTGATCATTCCAGAAACAGGTGGTTGCAGCAGAGGTAATAGTAATACCCCTCTCTTGCTCTTGAACCATCCAGTCCATGACAGCCGTTCCCTCATGGACCTCACCTATCTTATAAGTTACGCCTGTATAATAAAGAATCCTTTCTGTTGTCGTAGTCTTCCCTGCATCTATATGTGCCATAATCCCAATATTGCGTGTTTTTTCTAATGGAACTCTTACCAACTCCGTACTCCTCTTTCCTCTTTACCATCTATAATGAGCAAAGGCCTTATTAGCCTCTGCCATCTTATGGGTATCTTCCTTCTTCTTAATGGAAGCACCCGTGTTATTAAACGCATCGAGCAACTCCCCAGCCAGCCTTTCCTTCATCGTCTTTTCGCTTCTCGCTCTCGCATACTTTATAATCCACCTCAGGGCAAGGGCTGTCCTCCTATGGGGTCGAATCTCGACTGGTACCTGATAGGTAGCACCCCCCACCCTTCGAGGTTTAACCTCAATAACGGGCTTTACATTATCCAATGCTGTCTTGAATACCTTGAGAGGGTCTTGTCCTGTTTTCTCTTTTATAATATCAAAAGCACCGTAGAAGATTCTCTCGGCTACCGATTTCTTGCCATCTTCCAACATAACATTTATAAATTTGCTAACAAGCTTACTGTTATATTTTGGATCAGGTAATATATCCCTTTTTTCAGCTACCCTTCTTCTCGGCATTTAATCTCTCCCTCTTCTATTTTGGTCTCTTAGCACCATACTTTGACCTTCCCCTTCTTCTGTCAGCAACGCCTGCAGCATCAAGGGTACCCCTTATAATGTGATACCTTACCCCTGGCAAATCCTTCACCCTACCACCTCTGATCATAACTATCGAATGCTCCTGAAGATTATGTCCAACACCTGGGATATAGGCAGTGACCTCCATCCCATTCGTGAGCCTGACCCTTGCTACTTTTCTAAGGGCAGAGTTCGGCTTTTTCGGTGTTGTAGTATATACCCTTACACATACTCCTCGTTTCTGAGGACATCCCTTAAGGGCCGGACTTTTGGTCTTTTCCTCGACCTTCTTACGACCCTGTCTAACTAATTGTGCTATTGTCGGCACCTTTCCTCCAAAATTCAATAACTATTATCACTAAAAAGTGATTAAGAGGTTTTCACGGGAAAACTTTGAAATCTTACCAGAGAAAAAAATTTTTGTCAAGTGCACGGCATTCCGGGGTAGTGTAAAATCTTTTGTGTAAAATCTTGAAGTAAGAAAAAGAAAGGGGTCCCCCAAAAAATCAAAGATTTTTTGGGGTAATAGTAGGGTGTATTCTCCATTGTTA
>JBBIPQ010000153.1:0-3311 GCA_037442785.1 Nitrospirota bacterium | reverse complement strand
ATCAGGTGGGGATGTTGCAGGAACTAATCAACAACCAGGGGTTAGACTTCCAGATAATAAGGGGAGTGAGTGTAGGGGCATTAAATGCAGCCTTTCTTGCACAGGCATTAATGGATGGGGACTCCCTTTCCAATCTGAAATCAAAGGTTAATGAACTCTATAATCTGTGGCGATATGAGATCGAGGGAAATCACAGCGTTTATGCTGAAAGGGGTGGTTTCTTGGGAATAGTTGCGGGTGCGGACAGTTTATATTCCTTTGAACCTTTGCGAGCACTTATAACAAGATACATAGATCTTGACAGTCTTAAAAATTCGGGCAGGGATTTTAAGATAGGCACGGTATCGCTGGTTTCTGGAAGGTATCGTGAGATTTCTCCCATAGATGACAATTTTATGGAAAAACTGATTGCCTCTGCATCCATCCCGGTAGTCTTTCCCTATTTTGACATAAAATCTGAAAGGGATGTTATTGTTGATGGAGGGGTGAGGAATATCTCACCCATTGGCAAGCGCTTTTGATGCGCACCCTGATGAGATATACGTGCTACTGACAAGTCGGATGATAAGAGAGGGATATGAACTGCCCGCCTCATGTGTAGCAGAAGACAGCTATAAGAAATGGGATGATAACTGGCTTGGGACAAAGGTAGGAGGCCTCGATGTCCTTAAGAGAACCTTAGAGATCCTGACTGATGAGATTTATCTTGACGATATAAGGGGTGCACTGCACTGGAATGAAGTAATAAAGGCTGTGGAAAAGGGTATTAAGACAATAACACGGGTCTATCGGTCCAAACAGCTACCCAAAAACATAGAAATTACCATAGAAGAACTCAGACAGAGTTTTGTCAGGGCAAAGAAACGATACGTCCTCATCTATGTCCTTGCACCGAGGCAATGGTATGGTGAAAGGAACGATTCCACAGAGTTCTCTCCCAGACTGATTGAGGAGGCGATCAGACATGGCCAAGAGATCGCCTCTGATCCAGATTTGTGGGTCTGGCCACCACGATAGGTCTAAATTCTTTATTAATCATCCTCAGGCAGTCCTTGTTTGTACCTGAGTCTGACCTCTTTTATCCTACCGCATGAGTATTTGCCTTCAGGGCAGGGTCCTTTTATACAGGCAGGGCCAGCCTTATCAAAGATGGTTGGTGCTATCCCTTTAACGATCCTCAGCATCTCCTCGCTCATCCGCCTTATCTCCCACTGGGCCCTGTAACAGCATCTCTGTCTGAAGAAATGTAGTAACTCCCTTGCATTCATGGTGACGATTATCTTTGTCTCAGCCGCATTGGGAAGGACAAACCTGGCATCCTGATTTGCTGCCTCTCCCTTAATACCCCTTTCATTGAGTCTCTTAACAATATGGTTATACGCCTTCTGGGCCTCTGCCATAAAAGACTCAAAGTAATTCCTTAATTCCTCATCCTCCTTTATGATAGGTGGAATCACATAATCGAAGCCTGATTCTTCACTCACATACCTCTGGGACTGCTGGGAATAGGAGGCAAGCCTGTGTCTAACGAGCTGGTGGGAGCATGCCCTTGATATGCCCTCGATTACAAAGGTAAAGGAAGGATGTTCAATAGGGCTCATGTGGCCCATATCCATAAGTTTTTTAACAAACTCCTTCTGATCCTTTGAGGCTATCCTCTCTCGTAGGGATTCTATATCAGAGGGGCTATAACATAGCTTTGCAGCCATGGCAACGGTCTCCTCAGGTTCAGGGGTGTAACGTAAAAGTATTACCTTCAGTTTTGCCTCTGGCATGTTCTTATCTTAACATAAATCATAGTCTTTTATTCTGAGGCACCATTACTGCTGTCCAAAATAAAGTGACAGAGGTTATTTAAATGGGCATAAGACCTCAAAAACACAAAAGAAAGAGGGGTCTCATGCCCATTTAACATTTATCTTGGACAGATGTGAGACACCATTACAATAAAACCGCCCTGTCTTCCCCTATCCTTAGAAAACCTGTAAGAGTAAAACCTCTCATGTTCGCAGTAAGTGCATATCCCGGAGATCCAGATATTTTCAGGCTTTATACCCATTATGGCGGCCTGATGCTGGTTTGCTGATGGGAGGTCAAGGCAGAATTTGCCATCCCTTTGTATGATATATTCACCAGGTCCTGTAGTCTTCTCAACAGCCTCAACAACCTCAAGACCAACACCATAACAGCACCACCTAATGCTTGGCCCCATGGCAACAAGGATATTTGAGGGAATCGAGGAAAATTTTTCGACCATGGTTTTAATAGTCTTCATGAGAATACCCGAGGCTGTTCCCCTCCAGCCCGCGTGAACAGCGCCTATTAAATGTCTCCCCCTGTCATAAAGAAGGATAGGCACACAATCGGCTACATGGATACCTATCATAAGTCCTTCTCTTTCTGTCAGGACAGCATCTGCTACAACAGGGGAAGGATCAGACCCTACAATGATTATCTCTGAGGTATGCTGCTGAATAGGTGTATAGATGGACCCCTTATCAATCCCACCGATCCTTGCTATCTTTTCAGTCTCAACCCCTGGCTCTTTTCCTGTAAAAAAGGCAGTTACAGATTCCCCGTTGAACAACTCAGGGAATATCAATACCTCTCTGCTATCCTCTGCCTTCAATCTTCACGACCTAACAAGGTTCCCAGGTCCACCAGTATAAGGGGCTGACAGTCATTGTCTAAACCCCTCTCTTAATCCTTTGAAGGCCTCAGGGATCGATTCAATTATATCTGTGGCAATCAATGAATGCATTCCCTTAATAGAGGCGGCTATGTCTCCAGAAAGGCCGTGGATGTAAACCCCGGATGCTGCTGCCTCAAAGGGTTTAATGCCCTGACCGATAAGTGCCCCTATCATACCTGTCAAAACATCCCCTGAGCCGGCTGTTGCCATCCCTGGATTACCTGTTGGGTTTATCAGGGCCCTGCCATCAGGAGATGCTGTAATAGTTGGAACTCCCTTCAGGACAAGGTGAGCCCCAGTCTCTTTTGCGAATGACCTCGCCTTTTCGATCCGGTCCCCTTCAATATCTGAAACATCTATCTTTATGCCTGACCTTTGAATAAGCCTGGCCATCTCCCCAGGGTGGGGTGTCAGGATGATGGGTGCCTTACAGTCCCTGAGCATCCTGGGATAAGTTATGGAGTTGATCCCATCTGCATCAATAATGGTTGGTTTACTCAGTGACTTAAGCAGTTCTGTTAACAGTCTTTCGGTGTCATCCGAGATCCCCATCCCAGGCCCTATGCATAATATATCAGCCTTTTCTGAAAGAAGATCGAGTATCTTTTTATAGGCCTTA
>JBBIPQ010000152.1:0-3331 GCA_037442785.1 Nitrospirota bacterium | reverse complement strand
AGAATGATTACTATAAGGCCCTGAAACTTGCAAAGAAACTATTAGCCTTTGAAAAGGAGGTGTTGAGCCGTGTTAAAAACAGGGATTGAGGCGTATCGGGCTGTGCAGCAGAACACCCTATCGGGCCGTGAACTTGAAGCATCCGTTCTCATTAAGGCAGCCCATAAGCTAAAACACTGTAAGGACAACTGGGATAGCCCTGACAGGGATGAGAGGCTCGATGAGGCACTCAGGTATAACCAGAGACTATGGAGCTTCTTCCAGGCAGAGCTTTCAAGACCTGACCATCCCATGCCAAAAAAATTAAGGGAAGACCTCCTGAGCTTGAGCCTATTCATTGACAAAAGGATCTTTGAGATAATGGCATCGCCCTCACCAGAAAAACTCGATATATTGATAAACATAAATCTCAATATTGCTGCTGGATTAAATTCAGGACAGACCGCCAATGAATGACCTATCAATCACAGGAGAGCAACTCTTTTCTATCCTTGGTAATAGACTGAGTTCCTATTCAAACCTCTCTGGAGCAGCCCTTTCAAGAGGCATTACCCTGTATCAGGGAAGTGATTATGAGGGTGCTGTAAGGGAATTCAGAAGGGCGATTAGCCTTGATCCCTATTCAGATAATACTCCTAAGGCCTATGACTTCATGGCCCAGGCATATCTGAGACTCGGCAGAACAGAGGATGCGGAAAAGACATTTAAAGAGGCCATAAGATTATTCCCGAATATTGATTCCATTCATCTCAAACTTGGCAATCTCTATTATAGCAAAGAAGATTATGACGGGGCAGAGGCAGAATATATCAAGGCTGTCAGCCTTAACCCTTCAACAGAGAATCTCTATAGCCTTGGCCAACTCTATCTCTCAACAGATAGATATAGTAAGGCTGAAGAGATATTCCTCAGGATATTGAGGACAGAGCCAAATAACTATGGTGCCCTTTATTCCCTCGGTCAGGTCTATGCAAGACAGGGCAAGCCCAATGAGGCGATTAAGAGATTCGAGGAGGCCATAGGCATAAAAAGGGACTTTGCCTATGCCTACTATGACCTTGGTGCCCTATATGCAGATATGGGAGACCCTGAGATGGCAGAAAGACAGGCAGTAATCCTTGATAGCCTTAACCAGGGCCTTGCAGAGGACCTCAGGGCATATATCTATAAGGTAAGGATGCCTGAGATCACCTTTGTGAACACCTTTAATGCCTTTAATATGCAGAAAGGGCCTGGAACACCTGTAAGCTCCCTTGACTCAGCATTAACTGAACCAGGCTCTTCAAAGGACTTCTCTATTAAGGTCTATTTTGACAAGATGATGGATAGAGCTTCCATCGAGAATATATCAAACTGGTCTATCACAAGGGCAATCGGGTCAAACCCTGGAGGGCTGTACAACTGGGGGCTTCCCGTGCCTGATACAGAGGTAACATTAAATCCCCTTCCTAAACAGGTCATTTATAACTCTGATGAATTTACAGCCACTGTCATATTCACAGTGAGACAGAATAGCACAGGGGATGGCACTATTGATCCATCCCACCTTGTCTTTAAATTCTCGGGTAAGGATGCCTATGGCAATAAGATGAATCCCGAGGCAGACGAATTTGTAGGGCTTTCCATAATTGTATAAGTAGTACATCACTTCAGAAAATCAAGGAGGGATTCTGACATGATCTTTGTTGAGGCAAGCCTCAATGCCTCTATAGCGGTCTCTGCCTTCTTTATCTCTACGGCTGTCTCTGTAAGATCCGCATCCTCTGTCTTTGAAAGGGCATCCTGAAGGGTCTTTATAGTCGTGCTGTGCCTGTCATCCTGATTCTTCATGAAGACTGATCGGGTTCCCATCTCGGACTGGGCTGTAAGGACCTGATTCCTTGCATCATCAATAAGGGAGGAGAGAACCTGAATCCTGTGCAACGCCTTTTCCTTACTAACATCAGGGTCAGTATCAAGGTCAGAACCATCAACGTCCTGGTATCTCCAGGCAAAACTCAGTAGATTTGCGAGGTCTATTACATTTGAGATTGTAAAGGTATCATGGTGAGGGTCTCCAGGATTCCCTATCTCAACGGTTATGGTATTTACTCCTGTGGAGGGGTCGAGGGTTTCTGAGTAACTCACAGGGGTATTGTCAGGAAGGCTTGTTGGGTTGGAACCGCTGAGGGAAAAGCTAAAGACCCTGCTACCCTGGATATTTACCGCAATGGTAGAATCCCTTCCAACAGGCATATTCATCTCTCCCCTGTCTCCCTGATATTCGTAATGAAGGGTTGAGGGGTTATAGACGAATGTCCTCTGGTCTGTCTTTAATCCTGAGAATATAAACCTTCTTCCAAGTCTGCTGTTTGAAAGACCAAGGATGAAGTCCCTCTGGGCTGCTGCCTGTTGGGAATAGAATTCCCTGTCATCCATATTCAGTCCCATTGAGGTGAGTTTCTTTAATTCAACAAGGGAATCTCCAGTAGAGGTCATCACCTTATCGGTGAAGCTGAACTGAATCGCTGCATCAGCGATGTTTCTCCTGTACTGTCCTGTCTCATTTATAGTTACCCTGTAATCTATTGATGCAGATGCACCAGGAACATCATCAGATGGCTTATTAATCCTCTTGCCAGTGGCAAGCCTGAGATTCTGTTCATTTAATTCATTCAAGGATCTCTGCAAAGACCTCTTTATCCTGTCGTATATCATCAATGATGTAACCCTCATAACCATCCCAAAAATTCTGAGAATTTTTGGGCTCCTCCTTTCTATAGATTCATAACCATATCAAGCAACTCATCCGTGACCTTAATCATCTTTGCTGCTGCCTCAAAGGACCTCTGAAAGCGTATGAGATTTATGGCCTCCTCATCAAGGGTTACACCAGATACAGAATCCCTTCTTGACTGTATCTCTGAAAGGAGATTCTCATCAAAGGTAAGGCTGTCAGAGGCAGCTCTGCTCATCGTGCCTGTGACCGTGACAATCCCCCTGTAGTAATCCATAAAGGAATCACCAAGGTCATTTATTGTAGTGGTGCTTAGATTGTATATATTCAGGGCATTACTGTTGTCCCCTGGAAGCCCTGTAAGGGAAGATGAGGCAGCAATCTTCTCAGGGTCTGAGATGGCAAGACCAAGGTTCTTAATCGCTCCTGTCAGGGGGCTGATAGAGAATCTGTCTGTTGAATTCACCGAGCCTGTTATCGTTATATCTATACCATCAAAGCTTATTGGATTGCCTGAGACATAGGGACCGGTTGCCACAACAGAGCCTGTCTGTTTGTTTGTCACATAATAATTATTCGAGGAATCAAAGGTTATATCGTATTCATCAAGGGTAA
>JBBIPQ010000151.1:0-3350 GCA_037442785.1 Nitrospirota bacterium | reverse complement strand
AGTATCTCAAGGATGTCAGGGATGATTGGGTCTTTAAGGAAATAGCACCTGAGCCTTCCATCCATGTAATAGTCAATGATACCTTGATGTCTTAAGATTGCCAGGTGTTGTGAGACATTGGGCTGGCTTATCTCAAGAAACTCTTCAAGGTCACTCACACACTTAACACCCTTTGTAAGCTCCTCAAGAATCCTTATCCTTACTGGATGGGCAATGACCCTTAAAAGCTCTACCCTTTGTCCCAGTGATCTCATGGATCCCCCATGAATAAAAATATAATAATATTTGCATATATTGTCAAGAAAAAAATTATGTCTTTGATACCATCTCTGCAAGTTTTCCCTTTTCCTTCATCTGTTCCATTAAGACCTCTTTCATAAGGAGGCATGCCTCAATGACCTTCGGGCTTGCAACCCTGTAATATATATTAACCCCCTCCCTCCTTGACTTGAGTATGCCCTTATGCCTCATTACAGCAAGATGCTGGGAAACATTGGCCTTTGGAACACCCAGTATCTCCACGAGCTCACTCACTGTCTTTTCCCCATCTTTTAGGGCATTGAGTATCTCTATCCTCTTTGAACTTGAGAGGGTCTTGCAGATCTCGGACTGTAATTCGAATATCGTCTTATCTCTTTTCATGTGAATTATTCTATTGATTCTGCTTGTTAAAGTCAATCATCTGCCTAACAACACTCGGGAATAAGTTAATATCTGTGTGTGGGAGAAATAGGGCTGATATGTATTCATCCATGAAGCCCCTTGACACAGAAAGCTCTATGTAGGTCATCTTTGAGGCTATGTCCTCCGCCTCTTTCCTGAGTTCCTCTGAGAGAAGGCAAAGATAAGCGCCTGTTATGGATGTGTTCCCGAGAAATACAAACCTCTCCTTTGGTAAATCAGGCAACATCCCAAGTATTATTGCCCTGTCAACATTGAGATAATTTCCAAAGCCCCCAGCGATGTATATCCTCTCGATTGCATTCAGTTCGAAACCTGCCTCTTTAAGAAGAAGGGTCACGCCTGCATATATGGCTGCCTTTGCCCTCAGTATGTTTTCTATATCTACCTCGGTCAAAACGATCTCTTTATCCTTTCCCTGGTATAACAAAAACTCTTTTCCGTCTTCCCCAACTCTTATCCTTTTGCTTCTCGAATCCACGAACTTTCCCTTTTGATCGATTATTCCGGTCAAAAACATCTCTGATAAAGCATCTATCATGCCAGAGCCACATATCCCTATTGGGCTGGAATTGCCTATTACTGTTATTTCAGGCTCAAGGGTTTTTGGATTAATAGATATTGACTCTATGGCTCCTTCTGTTGCCCTCATCCCATTTTTGATTCCACTTCCCTCAAAGCACGGTCCTGCGGAACATGCCGCTGTCATCAACCATTCATTGTTGCCTATTGCTATCTCCCCATTTGTGCCTATATCCATGAAAAGAGAGATCTCCTGGCTTTTGTGCATACGAGAGGCGAGGACACCTGCAACAATATCGCCGCCAACATAGCTTGCAACGCAGGGAACTGTATAAATGATTGCCTGGGGGTTAATATCAAGTCGGGCGGTCCCTGCCTTCCATCGTGGGAAGAAGTTCACGGTCGGGATGTAAGGCTCTTCCCTTATATAGGCCGGGTCAAGGCCCCAGAACAAATGGGACATCGTGGTATTGCCTGCCAGTACAACCGATTCTATATCATCTCTGTTTATGTTATGTCTCTCAAGGATTGGTCTTAAGAGGTCATTGATGTCGGATACAATCGCCTCTCTGAGTTCTTCAAGGCCTCCTCTCTCTGTGGCGTGGATTATACGGGTGATAACATCATCACCGTATCTCATCTGGGAATTGTAGGTTGAGCCAACATCTATCAGCCTTCCATCGATCAGGTCAACGAGATAAACAACCACGGTTGTGGTCCCAATATCAACAGCCAGGCCATATCGACCCCTGAATGTTTCTGAATTACCAATATAGAGAACCTCTCCATCGTCTGTGTAGCCAAGCAGAACCTTCCATCTTGAATCCCTTAGGATCCTTGAAAGCCCTGAGACAAAGCGATGAGAAAACCTCCAGTAGGTCCCCAAAGAATCAGAGACCTTTGCCTTCATCTCTTTTAATCCCTTTTCCTCAAGGGACCTCTTCAGCCTCTCAAGATCACTGATATTGTCATGGATTGACGGAGGCGGTATATCCAGACATATTTGCCTGACCATTGGAGAGACCTTAACATGAAAGGACTGGAATAGTTCAAAGAGGTCTCTTGACCTTGATACAGCAATCTTATCCCCAACGATAAGCCTTGATTCCTCAGGGATTTCTATCAACAGGTCACCCTGTGAAACAGTCTGACAGGCCAGGACATAACTCTTCTCCCTGTCTCTCTTATCGAGCTTCCCTGAAGACAACATATCATAAGTTCCTTCCACAACCCTGACCTTACACTTTCCGCATGTCCCCTTTCCTCCGCAGGATGCAACGAGATAGATCCCCTGCCTCTTCAGTGCACTGAGGATATTCTCATCCTTATCGATAGATAATCTCTTTCCTGATGTCAGTCTGAGTTCCATAACCTTATGATGGCACCCCAAAAAGTCCTCGACTTTTTGGGGTGCCCGATTTTCCATATTTTTCTATATTATAGAAAAAATTTTTTCTTGACAACCCTTGCTTTTTATGGTATAGATAAACATGAGATATAAAGTACATGGAATATTGATCCTCTCATTGATTCTGCTTTTTATATCAGGGACAGGTGTGGGAGCTGTCTCACAGGATGATTCCATAAAGACAGTTATTCAGGAGCATATCCAGAAGGGCAGATCCATCTGCTCTGCTGTTGGAGAGCTTGTGAGGTCTGGAACCAATGTGTCTGATGTGGTTGAGGAATCTATAAGGGCGGGGCACTCAGCCTGCATTGTGGTCAGATGTGCTATTGAGGCGGGCGGTAGGCTTGAAGATGTGATAGTGGCAGCATTCAGGGCGGGAGCCTCCTCGGATGTTATAGTAAGTTGTGCTATTGAAGGAGGTGCTGAACCTGATGCTATTGCTGCTGCAATTGATAGACTCGCCCTACCAGGTCTCGGGTATACGCCTCCTCCAGCACCTGTTGCCTTTGTCCCTGCCTTTGCTCCAGCAATTGGCGGTGGAGGAGGTGGCAGAAGATCCGTAAGCCCATTCACCCCTTAGATCTCTTTAAAAGACATAAATCCTTCTGGTTACCTGGTCTTGCCATGTTGGTATTTTTTTCCTTATTGGCTGAACCTGCCCATGCCATAAGAATCGGTTCATTCGAGATAAATCCATTTCTTTCAGTGAAAGAGGAATACACAGATAATGTGTTTAATT
>JBBIPQ010000150.1:0-3413 GCA_037442785.1 Nitrospirota bacterium | reverse complement strand
GGCCTTTTTAATGAGATTGAACTTTGCAGGGATTGTAATAGCTGGTTCAGGACAGGCCATGAGGAGAAGGATAATAAAAGAGGATGCATAATTCAAAGAAATGCGTGGCAATATGTATATAGAAAATACTGAGGACCCCATACCTTACATATATGAAGTGGAACCCACGAACGCCTGTCCGTATAAATGCTACATGTGTCCCCGAGGCAGGGGAGAGATGAAGAGGCCAGTGGGTTTCATGTCATCAGATATATTTGAAAGGATTGTGGAACAGGTCTCTCCTGAACAGAGGATGCTACGTTTACACCACTTTGGAGAACCCGTGCTTCATCCTGATCTGCCATTATTCATAAGGATCACAAGATCAGCAGGACTGATCCCTGCTTTATCTTTAAATCCCGCCAGTCTTGATCCAGTTATAATTGACAGGATAATAGATTCTGGCATTGGTATCGTATGCTTTTCTCTGGATTCCCTTGATTCGGAGAAACTTTACAGAATAAGGGGCATTAAAAGACCTGTTGAATACTGTCTTAGCATGATCGATTATTTTATCAAAAGGAGCAGGTTGTCAGAAAAGTCAATCTTTAAGATAATCCAGATGGTCTCCCTTACCTTAAACAGGGATGAACATAGTGTCTTCTTATCTATCAAGGAAAGATACCCTGAGGATGATGTGTATGTGTACATCAGTGGAAATTATGGATTTGGCGATATTGAACTCATAAGGGAAACAGATGGTGATGCCGTTGCTGGGACCCTGGTGTCTGATGCAGTTTGTAGTGCACCCTTTGATGATGTTGTTATTCTCTGGAATGGTGATGTGGTATTGTGTTGCTATGACTATGATGGGTTTAATGTAATCGGGAATGTCAGGGATACATTGATCGAGATATGGAGAGGTGACAGAGTGAATTATATCAGGAGGGTCTTCCGGGAGAGAGACACGCAGAGGCTCAGATTCTGCAGCAAGTGTTATCTCGCTCCTCATAATCATCTGATTACTAAGGATTCGAGATTAAGGCGGGGTAAATCAGAGGAAAAGTACATCCTCGGTTTATATCCTTTTAAATGATCAATGAATAATAAGGACTTTATTATAAGGCCATACGAACCTGGAGATGAATTCAGGATAAACGATATGTTCAATGAGGTGTTCAACCAGCAGAGGGGAATGGAACACTGGTACTGGAAATACAGGGATAATCCTTATGGTTCTTATAAGATTGCCCTTGCCTTTGCACCTGATGGCACCCTGGCTGCCCATTATGGGGGCTATCCTGTAAAGGTCTTTTGCAATCCTGATAAAGGGGAAGCGAAGGAATTTATAGTCTATCATCTTGGCGACAAGATGACAAGGAAAAGATTCAGGGGTGTTGGTTTTGGTAGAAATGCCCTGCTAAGTCTCACATTCAGGGCATTTCAAAGGGAATTCTTAGGTGATGCCTTTTTCGGTTATGGCTTTGGCACTCATCACAGCCTTAGGTTCGGGCTGTTATTCCTTGATTATGTGGATATTGAGCCTGTGTCTTACTGGAGGATCTCCCTTGAAGGATTAAAAAGGGGATTAAAGGTTTCTTCCCTGAGGCGGTTATTTGATATAAGAAGGGTAAGGAAGGTTAATCACATTGATAGCAAATGGGTTGATTTCTTTCTGAGGGTTGCCCCCTGCTATGGATTCCTCATTAAAAGGGATGCTCAGTATCTGAACTGGCGATATATAAAGAGGCCTGATCGTAAATATCACATCCTCTCTGTATCAAGAAGGGGTGAGCTTTCGGGTTGGTCAATCTTTTTCAGGGATGGCAATAGAATGATATGGGGAGATGCCCTGTTCATGCCCGATGATACAGAATCTGTAAAGGTCTTACTTATGCATCTGATCTCTGATACTTATTGTGATGGGTGCGATAATATTGAGGGCTGGTTTGCTAAAAGGCCAGGATGGTGGGAAAGAATTTTGAGGACAATCGGTTTTGAGGATAAAGATGAACCATCAAACCTCCATTTAACAGGACCGATAACCAATCCTATGGCTCTATCCCTGATAAAGGAGAGTTTTTACTATACCCTGGGAGACAGCGACCTGTTCTGATATGTGGCAGGAAAGACACACATTGTGGCATTTAATGCACATTAAGTCACTGAATTAACATGATTTCTCGTGGATTTTAGCCGAATATTAACTGGTCTAATTCTTGCTATGCTGAGTTGAATATGTAAGTATAGTTTAATAACAAAAAATGCTTGACAAATTGTTGTTCTTTTAGTATATTTTTCTAAGTAAAAAGAGGAGGTGACTTGAAGGATTTGATCAGGCGTTGTATAAAAAGGCTTGGGTTATGTATTACAGCAATTTTTCTCTTGACTATTTTTTCTGGATGTGTTACAAAAGAGGCAAGAAAGGATGTATCCGATGAGGAGGTTTTGAAGGAGAGGGTGATGGCTTACTGGCAACATAAGGTTAGGCAGGAGTTTGATAAGAGTTATGGATATGAAGACCCTCTCTTCAGGAAGAAGATAAGCATCGTTAACTACATCAAAGGTTTTAATACAGCGAGGGCAGGCTGGTCAGGTGCCTCGATTGAGGGCTTGAAAATAGAAGGCGATTCTGCTATAGTTGACATGAAGGTGAGGGTAAAGATCACTGTCTCATCTTCTGGCAACATAGAGCAGGATGTAGCACTTAAGGAGAGGTGGGTAAAGGTAGATGGGTTATGGTATCATGTTCCTCAAAGGTTTAAGGATCGTCAGAGTGCGAACTGACGGGTATCTGTCAGGAGCCGCTGCCTTTACCAAATATGAAGAGAAGGAGGTGATGGCAAAGGGATCAAGGAATAGTGTCTTAATATAGTGGTTGAATCTGATTTTAATCAGAGAAATCTTTAAGAAAAGGAGGAAGTAGATGCTTAAGAAAGTAGTTTTAACGATTTTCACTGTGGCACTGATTGCCGCAGGTGTCGGTGTGGCAAAGGCCTCTGATGTTATAGACGGTCTGGAGCCACATTTTGGTGGCCCTGATGGGCTTTACCCTTATATTAACCCCGGCGGAACAGGAGACTCCCTTCTCTATGGCTATTACAATGTGAGGGGTAATCTGAACCTTTTCAATATTGTAAATACCACAGCTACTGACGGTCAGAAGGTAAGGGTGGTCTTCAGGAATGCTAAGAACAGCAAGGAGTGCCTTGACTTTTCAGTATGTTTAAGTAGGGGTGATGTCTGGACAGCTTACCTTATTGACAACGGCACAACAGCAGCGATTTGCCCCTATGATACAGATACCGTAACTGCTCCTGCAATTCCGAGCTCATGTCAGCCCTTTAAATACGAAGGTGCTGGTGGAATATCTGGTGTAGAGGCTGATGATTGCCGTGAGGGGTATTTTGAGGTAATCGGCCTTTCAGCCATTC
>JBBIPQ010000149.1:0-3497 GCA_037442785.1 Nitrospirota bacterium | reverse complement strand
AATAATGAACCTTTGGGGGATTTTCTCCCGCTTCGGGATTTTCTCGGGCAATATTTGGAGGTAAGAGGAGGAAGGTATGAATTTAGTTGAACGGGCAAAGGGGATCATCTTAAGGCCCTCGGAGACATGGGCAGATATCAAGGCAGAGCAGCTGACAATAGGAGAACTCTATAAATCCTATGCAGTGATCCTGGCAGCAGTTCCAGCAATCGCACAGTTTATAGGAAGCAGTATGATAGGTTACTCTTTTATGGGAACTCATTTCAGGATGGGTTTTGGTTCAGCCCTCGGCTCAGCAATCGTTTCTTATGTTTTATCCCTCGTCGGTCTTTACATAGTTGCCCTGATTGCTGATGCCCTTGCCCCAACCTTTGGATCAGCAAGGAATATCACCAATGCCTTTAAAGCGGTCATGTTTTCAATGACCCCATCATGGGTGGCAGGTGTCCTTTACATATTTCCACCCCTGTCAATCCTGGTCTTCATTGCAGGTCTTTATGGGATATATCTCTTCTATCTCGGTCTCCCCCTTCTAATGGACACCCCAAAGGAGAAGGCACTCGGTTATGTGATCGTTGTCATTGTTGTCACAATAGTTATTTTTGTGATAATCGGTGTAATCACAAGCGCTTTCTTTATGACAGGACCGATGGGAAGGGGAATGATGATGGGATAGGCCACTATGATTATTAATCCCACGAGGACAAACCTCCTTATCATTAAGGAAAAGGCCTCTGCTGTATCAAACTGCATCAGTATTCTCAGGTCAAGGAGAAAGACCCTTATAAAAGAGTTTCTCGAGACAGGTCTTGCCTTTATTAGATCAAGGGAAGAGATAAGGAACATCTACAGGAAAGCCATCTCTGAACTCAGGATTGCCATAAACAGGGAAGGCAAGGACTTTATTGAGGCCCTCATAATCTCCACTGAAGAAAGAATAAGTGTGGAGATAGTGGAAAGGATGCTGTGGGGGCTAAAATACAGGGATGTTGCATATTATGAAAAACCTGTAAGAAGACCTGATGAGAGGGGATACGACTTTGTCTCAACCACTCCTCATCTTGAAGAGGCCCTATACAATTATGAGCATACTGTTGAGGCCATGCTGAACATTGCCAAATATGAGAGTAAATTCAAGAGACTTGCCTCTGAGATAATGAAGACGACCAAAAAGATAAGGGTTCTTGAGGAAAGGATGCTACCAGAACTCATAGAGCAGATAAAGATGATATCAGGATACCTGAGTGAGAGGGAAAGGGAATCCTACTACCGTCTAAAGCTATTTAAAGGGAAGAATATCAGATAAGGCATAATGGTATAATAAAACATGGTCCTTACAGAAAATGCCATGAGGGTCCTCAGGGCTCGTTATCTACTGAAGGACGAAAATGGAAGGGTTATAGAAACCCCTGAGGAGATGTTCCACAGGGTTGCAAGGACTGTTGCCTCTGCTGAGAGCCTTTATGGGGGCAACCCAATCCAATGGGAAGATAGATTCTATGATATTATGGTCGATCTGCGCTTCCTTCCAAATTCCCCTGCCCTTATGAATGCTGGAAAGGATATAGGGCAGCTTGCCGCTTGCTTTGTCCTTCCTGTGGATGACTCCATGCATAGCATCTTTGATACCCTCAAGAATGCAGCCCTTATACTCCAGAGTGGTGGGGGAACAGGTTTTTCCTTTTCAAGGCTAAGACCAAAGACAGATATAGTCCGCTCAACAGGCGGGATAGCAAGCGGTCCAGTATCATTCATGAAGATCTATAACACGGCTACTGAGGTTATAAAACAGGGTGGTGCAAGAAGGGGAGCAAATATGGGCATCCTCAGGGTTGACCATCCTGATATACTTGAATTCATAAGGATAAAACGTTCAGGAGGAGAACTCACAAATTTCAATATATCCGTGGCCATTACAGATGCCTTCATGGAGGCCTTAAAAAAAAATGAAGAGTACGAGCTTATAAATCCGAGGAGCCAGAAGGTTGCTGGTAAGCTCAGGGCAAGGGAGGTCTTTGATGAGATAGTGCTTAGTGCCTGGGAGACCGGTGACCCTGGCCTTGTATTTATTGACAGGATCAACCGATTCAACCCTACCCCTCACATTGGAGAGATGGAGAGCACCAATCCCTGTGGCGAGCAGCCCCTTCTGCCCTACGAGGCATGCATACTTGGATCATTAAACCTTTCAAAATATGTGAAGGAACCTCCCCTTTTTACTCATTCAGAAAAAGGGTTTAACATCGAGGATCATATTGATTTCAAAAAACTCGCCGAGGATATAAGCATAGCTGTTCGGTTTCTCGACAATGCTATAGATGTCAATAGATACCCTCTGCCTGCTATTGAGGCCATGCACAAGGGAAACAGAAAGATAGGCCTTGGAGTTATGGGATGGGCAGATATGCTAATCCTGCTTCGCATAAGGTATGACAGTGAACAGGCCTTTAGACTTGCCCGTAAGATTATGAAGTTTATAAGCGATAGGTCGAAGGAGGTATCAACTGCCCTTGCAGAAGAAAGGGGTCCCTTCCCAAATTTTAAAGGATCAATCTATGATCTGTCAGGAAAGCCTGCCATCAGGAATGCCACAACAACTACTATTGCCCCCACAGGCACCTTATCAATAATCGCTGACTGTTCAAGCGGGATAGAACCCCTCTTCGCCATTGCCTTTAAGAGGCTCATACTGGATACTGAATTGACAGAGATAAATAAATACTTCTTTAAACTTGCAAGGGATCAGGGATTTTTCTCTCCTGAACTTGAGAAAGAGGTTATAAGGAGGGGTAGCCTGAAGGGTATAAAGGGAATACCCTCATGGGTAAAGAGGATATTCAGGACAGCCCATGAGATATCCACAGAGGACCACATCGAGATGCAGGCAGCCTTTCAGGAATACACTGACAATGCTGTTTCGAAGACAATAAATTTGCCAAAGAAGGCAAAAAAAGAAGATGTTTACAGGGCCTTTATGCTTGCTTATGAGAAGGGATTGAAGGGTATAACGATATTCAGATATGGGACCATGAAGAAGGGAACCCTAGTGCGTTTTACTGATTCTGACTAAATGTCTTTGAGGATAAGGCTCAGCATAACAACAAAACTGCTCATCACCACAGGAACTACCCTCATCCTGACCATGGGGGTACTCTTTTATCTGCTGATCCAGAGACAGGAGAGGTTTATCCTGGATCAGGTTAAGAATGAGGCGAGGTCCCTCTTCAATCAGGTCGTGATAACAAGGAGGTGGATAGCAGATCACGGAGGCATATTTGTGGAGAGACTTCCCTGGGTAAGACCAAACCCATATCTTGCCGAGATAAATAAGGAGACCGAGACTATTGATATAAGGGGCAGAAAACTGGTAAGGGAGAACCCTGCCATGGTAACAAAGGAACTATCCAGATATGCCAGGGAAAAGAGCGTCTTCTGGTTTAATATAACGAGTCTCAGGCCCCTCAATCCTGAAAATTCCCCTGATGATCTTGAAAGAG
>JBBIPQ010000148.1:0-3512 GCA_037442785.1 Nitrospirota bacterium | reverse complement strand
TCAAGAAAATCAGGCTCTATATCTATCAACTCTGGCGAATTCTGATTTTTTCTGTATTTATTTATAAAGGTGTTAGTAAGTATCTTTAAAAGCCACGCCTTTGCCTTCTTCTCTGAGTGGAGGGAATCAAGATTTTCCCATGCCTTCATACATGTCTCCTGAACGAGGTCTTCTGCATCCTGCCTGTTCCTGGTAAGCCTCAGGGCAGTAAACCAGAGGGAATCAAGATGTTTCTCTATTAACTCTATACATTCCACTCTATTAATTTAGACAAATTTCACTTGCAAAATCTTCCCTAATTTTATATAACAGTGAAAATTATCAAAATGCTCTCAACACTGGAAAATTGTTATAATTACCTATGGACCTCTTTTCAGGAAAAACCTCTTATCTTCACATTATTCACAATGACAGGGTTATCCAGAACGACTCTATGAGGCTTTTTGACCCGTCTCTGTTTAAAGAACTAATGCTCGTTACCTATGTTACATCCCCTGAGTTTTTCTACGAAAGGATTAAAGATTTTAAAAAGGTTATAGCGATCCTTGGTGAAGAGGAGACGGCGAGGCAATTTTATCAGATTGATCCATTGATAGAAGAGAGATTTATCCGTCAGGCAGAGCAATATCCAGAGATACTTCAGGGTCTTGACAGTGGAGCCATAGAATTAAGATATATGAAGGCTGGTGAGAGGATACATTCAAAGATTTATATTCTGAGAGATGGAGAGGATAAATCCTTGAGGGTTATGGTGGGTTCTGCCAATTTTACATTTCACGGATTCGGAAATAAAGCTCAATACGAAGAACTTATTGTATATGATAGCAATTATAATAAGCCCTTTTGTGAGGCCTACCTGAGGCGATTTGAAGAGATATATAAGAATTCTGTGGATTTTCTTTCAGAAAAGACAAGAAAAAAAATAAAGGCCCTTGTGCTCAGGACAGAAAATGTATTTATCCTTTCTCCTGATGAAAGGGCTGAGGTCACTATTGAGAAGATAAACAGAGAAAGGCTTTACGGAGGTGATGCCACAGGGGTTGTTTTGAATGTAATTGAAGAAAAGGAGGCCCTTGAAGAAAGGGTCATGGAGATTGAAAGGATTGAAAGGATAGTTGAGCATGTTACAAGGAAGACAAAGGACGGTCATTCCTTTGAACCAGTTGAAAGACTCAGGTCCCTCAAGGAAAAGCTAAGGGAGATCGTCTCCTTTTCTCACAGGAGAAGCCATGAGTTCATTGATAAAAGGAGATTTCTCCACTATAATCCAGCCCAATCAGAAATCTTTATAAGACAGACAGATGTGGCTGTACCATTTACATCAAGTCTTGGCAATGATGAGCTGAGGACAAGGCTCGTTCAACTGGTGAATTTTGTTGAATCCTACTGGGAGTTTGCTGTACATAAGGATAGGGAGCTTTTAAAAAGGGTATTTGAGGCAATACTGTTTGCCTTTACATCTCCATTTATCTACTTGATGAGAAAGGCTGTGAGAAAGGAGCGGGGAGAGGAAAAGGTGGCGGAGATACCAATTGTCCTCATACTTGGTGGTCTTGCAAATACAGGCAAGACAAAACTTCTGCTTTTCATAAACAGGCTTCTTGGCAATGAGTTTGAGGTTTTTAATTATAGAGATATTTATACAAAAAGCCAGAGGATTCTTTATGATCTCTTCTATACTACCAATGTATTTCCGATACTCGTTGACGAGATATATGACAACTTTTTTAAAGGAGAGGGTGAGAGGTTGATAAAGAGTCTCACAAATACCCTTACAGAGCCCCATCCATGTCTCATTGGAACATCAAACATAGGATTCAGTGCAGAAAGCCAGGTCATAAGGAGGATATATTATCTACACTTTGCCTGTCCCTTTTCAGAGGACAGACTTTTAAAAGAAAGGGCAGAGAGATATTTTGAAGAAAAGGTTGGTCCTGTGAATGACTCTTTATTCAGACATTTTCTCAAAGAGTTTCTGAAGAGGATCCCCGAGAACCGGATGGATAACCTTGAAGACCCTCTACATTTATCAAGAAAGATATTTAGAGATTTCTTCTGGCAAAATGGTCTGGCTGTTCCTGACTTTATAAGTGAGAGACCCTGTGGAGATTATTATAAACTTGGAAGTATTGAGTGGCAGGCCTTTTATCTTACGAGGCGTTCAGAATTCCGGGAGATGAAAGACAGCGGAGAGATATACCTTGTGGTTGACCTTAAAAGCCTTTATGAGGCAAGGGACGCAGAGCAGTTAAAGAATAAACTTCCTCCAAGTGTCGTGAAATCCTCAGGCACACCCCTTATACTTCACAAAAAGAGGTTTCTTGAGTTTATAGGGCATAAAGAGGGGCTATTGTGGAGGATTTTTAAAAGAGGGGTCCCCAAAAAGTCTTAAGACTTTTTGGGGTAATAGTAGTGAAATTTCTTAAGGCCCTGTTTATTAGAAGGCTAAACAGGTTTGTGGTTGAATGCACCCTTGAGGGCAAAAGGACAAAGGCCCATCTGCCAAATCCCGGCAGACTGTGGGAACTCTTACTTCCGGGCCGGATTCTGTATCTAAGAAAAAGCCAGAGCAACAAACTTCCATACACTGTATGGGCTACCGAAAAAGGCGGCTCTGTAATATGTCTTAATACCCAGCATACAAATTTAGTTGCCGAGAGGTTAATAAGAGAAAAGGCAATCCCTGCATTTAATGGTTATAGGGTTAAAAGAAGGGAATTCAGGATTGGTAACCACAGGATAGACCTTCTTCTTGAAGGTGAAAACCGGGAGATACCTATTGAGGTGAAATCCTGTACCCTTTTTAAAGACTCCATAGCCATGTTTCCTGATGCACCTACAGAGAGGGGGCGAAGACATCTTGAGATTTTAGCAGAAAACAAAGGGGCAATTCTTTTTATAGTTCACTCGCCCCAGGTTCGTTATTTTCTGCCAGAGTTTCATACAGATCCACTCTTTTCTGAAACCCTCTACAGATTAAGAAATCACCTCGCCATAAAGGCAGTATCAGTAAGATGGGATGAGGATATGGATTTCAGTTTCGTAAGAGAGCTTTCCATTCCCTGGCATGTATATGAAAGGGAAGCTGGCAATAGAGGAGCATATATAATAGTAGGACATCTAAAAAGAAGTTCCACAATAAATATTGGATCTCTTGGGACACTTGGATTCCCTAAGGGATACTATCTTTATACAGGCTCTGCCATGAATTCCCTGGATGGAAGGCTCAGAAGACATCTCAGAAAGAACAAGACAAAGAGATGGCACATTGACTATTTGCTCCCTTATTTGGATAATATCCGATTTATTCCCATTCAGACCTCTCAGGATACTGAATGTATCATCTCAAGGGAGATTGAACAGATATCAGACGGATATGTTAAAGGCTTTGGCTCCTCTGACTGTAGGTGTTCAGGTCATCTCTTCTGGATGAAAGACAACCCCCTCCATAGTGATAAATTTATTGATCTGATTTTAGAATATCGGATTAGCTGCTTAAAAAATCTTATTGA
>JBBIPQ010000147.1:0-3610 GCA_037442785.1 Nitrospirota bacterium | reverse complement strand
TTCTTTATAAGATAATCGGCGATTGACTTTAAGATCGGTTTTGCATCTTCCCTTATATCATATTTATCAAAGTCAAAGTGTATATCCTTAAACATATCCGTAATCTCTTCAACCTTCGATGGTATATCCTTTGATTCTACCCTTGCAATCTGCTCCTCTTTGATCGTTTCAGGAGGTTTTGTAGTCTCCTGTGCCTTTTTTTCTTCTAACCCTGGCCTTGTAGCTTGCGGCTCCATTGCCTCTGGTGCCACAACCTTCTTCTGGGCGCAGCCAAACCCTAACAGAACAAAGGCGATTAATACTAGAAGAACCCTCTTCATATTCATACCTCCTTACATGTTATTTTGGAGACCATCGAGGACTATAAGCCCTTATTCCCTTCGGGGTTATCCTCCTCTGGGCCTCTCCATTTGCCCTCATGATATAAATTGCCTTTTCTCCATCCCTGTCAGATGTAAATACTATATACCTTCCATCAGGGGAGAAGCAAGGGTCTTCATTGTTTCCTGGATCCGTAAGCTGCACAAGGTTTGAGCTATCCGGGTCTATTATAAAGACCTGGTTTTTCCCGCTTACCCTTCCAGAGAAGACTATCTTATCTCCCCTTGGTGACCAGGCTGGAGATGTATTGTAGGAGCCGTGAAAGGTCAATCTCCTTATGTTATGACCATCTCTATCCATAATGAATATCTGGGGGGTTCCATCCCTGTTTGAGACAAAGGCGATACTTCTGCCATCAGGGGAAATTGCTGGAGAGACCTCGATGCTTCTTGATGAAGTGAGTTTCTTAAGCCTTGTCTCTTCTATATTGTACAGGAAGATATCAGGGTTACCATCCCTTGTTGAAGAAATAAGTATCTCTTTATTTGAGATGAAGTCGCCTGCCATGTTCGTTCCTGATGATGAAAAGACCTTCTTCTCAGATGCGCCCTTAAGGTCAAGGAGGTATATATCCCATCTCCTGTTTCTCTCTGAAGAGTAAAGGAGTCTGCTGCCATCCCCTGACCAGCGAGGAGTCAATATCACGGAACCCTTGACACCAGTCTCATAGCTCCTGTACCCATCCCAGTCCATGATGTTGAGGCTATCATGGTCTTTATGCCTGACAACATAGGCTATCCTGGTCCTGAATACACCCTCCTGGCCTGTAAACTCCCTATGTATGTCATTGGCAATCGTATGAGCCAGTGGTCTGAGCATCTCAGGAGCTGCCCTGTACTCCTTCCTGAATATTTCCTTTGACTCAGTAACATCATAAACCGATACAGTGACTTCCTGTAAGTCCTTTGACGAGGTAATCATCCCCTTTACAACGATCTCTACCCCAAGGAATGACCAGTTCTTCTGGTTAAAGGGCTGGGAGGACCTTTCTATCACAGCCTTACTGTCCAGACAACTGAAGATTCCTGTAAAATCAAGGTCATTTCGTATGATATCAGAGACCACAGTGCCATGAGGTCCCTCAAAATCAGAGATTGCTATAGGAAGTTTCCTTATGGCTGGTGAGGTTATATCAATGTAAACCCTTGCCAGGGCATCCTGAGAGCCAGGAGCCAGGAACAAGAAACAAAGGACAAATGACAAAAAACAAAGATATAGAGCAGAAGATCGAAAGGTTTTCATGGGTAGAACCTCACGCCTATCTCCATCTCATAGGGTGGTGGGGTTAATGGAGATGCCTTTGTTATTGCCCTTATGGCGGATCTGTCAAAGAGGCTGTTGCCCGAGGATTTTTCGATACCCTTTATCTGGACAGAGCCGTCCTTCAGTATCTTAATCACGATTACTGCCTCAATCTCCTTTCTACCCGAATCGGGATAGACCCAGTGCTGCCATATCTCAGAGGTTATCCTGGAGTAATAATCATCAGCCGAAGGAATTCCCCCTATGGCCTCCTTTTTCCCACCAGAACCTCTGTCAATACCCTTTTTACCTGCGGCTCCCGCCTGAAGGGATATGGTCTTCCTCAGACCAGCGATCTTTTCGATCCTCTTCTTTGCCATTATTGCAGCTATCCTCTCTGATATTAATTGATCATCATCGGACTTTTTTGAATCTCTTTTCTCAGGAATCTTAGGGGTTTGAGCCTTGTCAGCTTTCTCTACTTTCGGTCGTTCTGGTTCCAGTGCCTTCGTGCCTGGACCTGATGAATTGATTATGGGTTTAGGACTTATAAGATTCACCATATAGGTGGATGGCAGTACAGGATGGTTCTTTCCTTTGAGGACAAAAAAGGCTATCGAAAAGAAAAAAAGATGGATAAGGAAGGAAACAATAGTAAATAAATGAAGTGTTGTTTTTGGGAACTCATTCCTTGAGATGCTGTTCATCCCACCTGGCTTCCAATGGTCAATGAGACTCGCTGGAACTTGGCTCTGTTACCATTCCAAGTCTCTCTATGCCCGAGTCCTTAACCTCTCCCATCACCTCAACAACCAGACCATAAGGAACCTCCCTATCAGCCCTTAGAAAGACATCTGGATTTAATTTGCTTATCGCTTCTAACCTTCTCTTCATCTCCTTTATTGTCACAGGATTGTCATTCATATAAATCTTACCGTCCCTCTTTATAACAAGGGTTATCCTTTCCTCCTGAGGAAGGTCTTTCCCCTTTGCCTTCGGAAGATTAACATCTATTCCCTGTTGCAGCAGAGGGGCCGTAACCATGAATATTATCAGCAAAACGAGCATGACATCCACAAGGGGAGTCACATTTATCTCAGACATAACAGATCTGTTTCTTCTCTCGAGCCTCATTCCATTCCCTTTGTAAAGAGATCGAGGAGTTCCTCTGAGAAGTCCTCCATATCTATGATCTGTCTCCTTGCCCTGCTGAGGTAATAGTTATAGGCAACGACTGCTGGTATGGCTGCTGCAAGACCTGCTGCTGTGGTAATAAGGGCCTCGGCTATGCCAGGGGCAACAACAGCAAGAGAGGCTGATCCAGCCGTTCCGATCCCCCTGAAGGCATTCATTATCCCCCAGACTGTACCAAAAAGGCCTATAAAAGGCGTGGTAGAGCCAGTTGTTGCAAGAAAGGTTAAATATGACTCAAGCTTTGCTGCTTCGAGGGCCTCATATCGTCTCAGCAATCTCCTAACCTCTTCTCGATTAACCCGGCCCTCCTCAAGATAAACGGACTTAAAGACATTAGCTATAGGACTTAATTTAAGACCCTTTGCAACAGCAAATAGGCTCTTAATATCCTTCCCTGTCCTGTAGGCCCTTAGAAAGGTCTCTGATTCCTTTTCTGCTGTCTTGAGATACCTGTGTTTATAGAAGATAATTGCCCAGGAGAAGACAGAAAAGAAGAGGAGTATTAATAAAACACCCTTAACAACCAGGCCAGCCTGGAGTATCAACTGAAGTGCCGAGTCTTTCATAAATTCGTCTTTCTTTCAAGATTAAAGGAATCAGTTCCTAAAAGTCAAATTATGGCTCTTACTCCTCAATCCTGATGTGAAGATCCCTCAACTGTTTTGGCTCAACCGGTGAAGGAGCGCCACTCATCAGACAGACGCCTTTCTGGGTCTTTGGAAAGGCGATCACATCCCTTATTGATGATGCGCCGACCATTATCATTATCAGCCTGTCAAGACCGAGGGCCAGG
>JBBIPQ010000146.1:0-3640 GCA_037442785.1 Nitrospirota bacterium | reverse complement strand
AATTCCTCTGGTTTCCAGAGAATGCACCATCAAGGTCAACCACATGGATCAGGTTTGCACCAAGACCCTGCCACTTCAAGGCAACCTCCACAGGGTCATCGGAAAACACAGTAACCTCCTCCGCCTTTCCCTGAAAGAGCCGGACGCATTTACCATCTTTGAGGTCTATTGCTGGAATGATCAGCATGTGTTAATATAACACAAATTATCAGTATTCTTCTGGAGAATTATGGTACTTCTTCTTATCATATTATGCCTTTTACCCATCTCCAGGGCATATTCTTTTAATATCCCCGAGAGGCTGGTCTATGATCTCACATGGACAGGCATCAAGGCGGGGGAAGCAACATTAGAGATACAGGATAATGGTGAGCATCTATTAATAGTATCAACGGCAAGGTCAGCAAAATGGGTTTCTATCTTTTATAAGGTGGATGACCGGGTCGAAAGTAAACTTCTGAAAGGTAATCCTTATGCAATGATAAGTCATGCGGTTAATTACAGACTTAAGATTAGGGAAGGCAGACATAGAAAGGATAAAGAAGTGGTGTTTGATGTATCCCGTTCAAAGGCCATATATATCGATTATCTCGGACAGGAGAGAAAGGAGATTGATATACCCTTTCCTATCTTTGATCCCCTGTCGAGCTTCTATTATCTGAGGGGCTTACATTTAGAGGTTGGAAAGCCTGTCTTTGTAACCGTCTTTGACAGTAAGAAGGTCTGGAATGTGGAGGTTCAGGTCCTGAGAAAGGAAAGGATTGAGGTTCCAGCTGGAGAGTTTGATACAATAGTTATAAAACCCCTTATGAAATCAGAGGGCATCTTTTATAGAAAGGGCGACATCTATATCTGGCTCACTGATGATGAAAAGAGGATACCCGTTAAACTCCAGACAAAGGTAAAGATAGGATCAATTAATGCCAATCTCACTGGAGGCATTTTTTGATACCTGTCTCTGTCGTAACCGTTGTCAAGAACGAAGAGGTAAATATAGGAGATGCCCTTAATAGTGTAAAGGATTTCGAGGACATCGTAGTCCTTGATGCCTTCAGTACCGATTCCACCGTGGAGATTTGCAAGAGATACCCTGTAAGGATATACCAGCAAAGATGGCAGGGATATGCCCGACAGAAACAGTCAGCAATAAACTATGCAGAAAAACAATGGGTGTTTTTGCTCGATGCTGACGAGAGGGTAACACCAGGATTAAAAGAAGAGATTTCTAATATTGTTTTGAATCACAGGGCATCGGATCCCCAGGGTTTTTATATCCCCAGAAAGAACTTCTTTCTTGGTAAATGGATTAGACACGGAGGCTGGTGGCCTGATTATACAGTCAGGCTCTTCAAAAAGGATAGTGCCTGCATAGAATATAGGGAGGTTCACGAAAAGGTAATCGTCAAAGGACCTGTTGGTTATCTAAAGAACCCCCTTGAACATTACACCTACAGAAATATCTCGGATTATATTAAGAAGATGGATGATTACTCTACCCTTGCTGCAAAGGAGATATTATCAAAAGATCCTCAGCCGTCCACAGCATCACTCCTCTTTAAGATGACCGTAAGATCTTTCTTTACCTTCTTCAGGATGTACATCTTAAGGCAAGGGTTCAGGGACGGTATTCACGGGTTTATCCTGGCTATTCTTTACAGCTTTTACACATTTCTCAAGTATTTAAAGGCCTGGGAAATGAGGTAATGAGACTTGCCTTTATAAAAAAGAGATTCTCAATTCACGGAGGCGCTGAGAGGTATCTACAAACCCTTTTAAAAGAGTTAAAAGATTCTGGCCATGAAATACATGTACTCGCAAATCAATGGATGGAGGAAGAAGGTGTAACCTTTCATAAGGTTAATATTATCCCTTTCACGTCATTCCTAAGCATGCTGACATTTAATATCAATGCAAGGTCAAGGGTTAAGGGTCGAGGGGCAAGGGTTTATGATTGTATTATAAGCTTTGAGCGTACTACATGCCAGGACATCTACAGGGCGGGCGAAGGTTGCCATGCAGAATGGCTCAAGATAAGGTCCTTAGCTGAACCCATTTATAAGAGGGTTTCATTCAAGATCAATCCGCTCCATGTTTACATGCTCAAACTGGAAAAGGAGATATTCAAAAACACAAAACTCATAGTTGCAAACTCTGAGATGGTTAAAAGGCAGATAATAGATCACTATGCCATCCCCGAAGAAAAGGTGATAGTGATATACAATGGTGTTGATCTGATGAGATTTTCTCCACAAAATAAAGACAGGTGGCGTAAGGATGTGAGAGAAAGCCTTAATATATCAAGAGATACAAAGGTCTTGCTCTTTGTCGGCTCTGGTTTTGAAAGAAAAGGACTGCGGACATTTATTAAGGCCCTTCCCTTAATAAAGGACCGTAATGTTATCGCCATCATCATAGGCAGAGGAGATACAGACAGATACAGGGCAATGGCAGAGAAGTTCGGTGTCTTAAATCATATCCTTTTTTTAGGGGTACAAAAAGAGATAGAGAGGTTTTATGCAGCATCAGACCTCTTTGTACTGCCAACATTATATGACCCTTTCAGCAATGCGACCCTTGAGGCATTGGCATCAGGTCTTCCTGTAATTACAACAAAAAACAATGGCGCCGCTGAATTAATCGAGAATGGGCAGGAAGGTTTTGTAATGGAAGACCTGTTTAATTCAGAAGAATTAGCTGAGAGGATAGATCATTGCCTCAATGATCACGAATCAATGGGCAGGATGGCAAGAAAAAGGGCAGAGGGATTACCCATTGAAGTGGCTGCTGAAAGATTTATAAAGGCAATTGAAGGCAAATTAGAGCAAACTTGAATTTATCAATCTCTGTGCGATACATTAGTGTATGACAGGTAAAGGGAGGAGAGGGGAGGAATAATATGGGCTCGATTAGACAATACTGTGAGCCTATCTTGAAAGAGAAAAAAAGCCTATCAGACTTTATTAAGGAACGGATAAAGGATCTTCCTGGCAGCGGTAGAGGAGACCTTTCTATCCGACATGAGGAACTGTTCAGATATATGCTCCTTGAAAAGAAGAGAAAAGGGCAATTGTGATACTGATAGAGACTGGGCTATTATTAGCCCTTTTTGACAAAAGCGATACTTATCATAACTTATGCCATCACAAAGACTTCAAGACATATAGAACAAAGTCAGGTAAGTCTTTCAGGCTGCTTCCATCCAGATTATGAGCTCTTCCTTTAAAGACATTCACAGAATCCTTGTCATAAAGCTCCGTCATATCGGCGATGTGCTTCTCACAGTGCCGGTTTTCAGAGCATTAAAGGAGACCTTTCCAGATGCACATATATCAGCCCTTGTAAATTCCGGCACAGAGGATGTCCTGATGGGAAACCCTTTGATAGATGAAATACTCGTCCTGGACAGAAGCATAAAGAGACTCTCGCCCTTACGGAGATATGTAAAGGAGATAGCCTTTCTCAGATTTATAAGGTCAAAAGGCTTTGATATGACCATTGATCTAACCGGAGGGGACAGGGCAGCTATAATCTCTTTCATATCAGGGGCCTGTTACAGGATAGGATGGGAATCCCGAAAGGGATTCCCTGGCAAAAGACACCTTTATACCCATCTCTTCAGGCCTGATGGAAGAAGACATAT
>JBBIPQ010000145.1:0-3684 GCA_037442785.1 Nitrospirota bacterium | reverse complement strand
AAGAATTATCCATACTGGGAGATGCGAACCATCGGTGGTATTATATTCACCATCGGCATGCTCTTCTTTATCTATAACATCTACATGACCGTCAGCAGGGCAAATGCCCTCGCAAAGACATAAGGAGGTGGAAAATGGCAGGACTTCACGATAATTTACATAAAAATCCTGTATTATTTGCGATTCTTGCGACAGTTACTGTCCTGGTGGGGACAGTGGTCACCATGCTCTATCCCATGCTCAGGCCTGAGATGCACCCAAAACTTGAAAACCTGAAGCCTTATACAGTCCTCCAGCTTGCAGGTAGAGACATTTACCAGAGAGAGGGATGCTTTTACTGCCACACCCAGACAGTCAGGCCTTTAAAGACAGAGGTCATGCGATACGGGGAGTATTCTAAGGCAGGAGAGTTTGCCTATGATCATCCATTCTTATGGGGTTCAAAGAGGACAGGCCCTGACCTCGCAAGGATTGGTGGCAAGTATCCGGATGCATGGCATTACAGACACATGGAAAATCCCAGGGCATTCTTTAAGGAGTCAAACATGCCCTCCTATGCATTCCTTAAGGAGAGGAAACTCAATCCAGAAGAGGTTGAAAGACATTTGAGAGCTCTTGGATTTTCCTATACAAAGGAAGAGATAGATACCCTAAAGGACAAGACTGAAATGGATGCCTTAGTAGCTTATCTACAGGTCATAGGAATAGCGGTTAAGAAGGCACCTGTTCCTGCAGTGGCACCAGCAGTAGTAGAAAAAGAGCACATCCCGAATCCTTTGGCAGGAAAACCTGAGGCAATCCAGAAAGGAAAGAAGCTATATGAGATGCACTGCGCAGTCTGTCATGGTGCACAAGGACAGGGCGACATTGGACCAAGCCTTGCAGACGATGTGTTTTTCTATGTCAAAGGAGATGTACCGGATGATGACTATTTTGAGGTCATAAACAACGGGACAACCCCTGGGATGGTTGAAGAGGGAAGGGCTGCAAAAGGTGGCATGCCTCCATTCAGCCAGATATTAAGCAAGGACGAGATATGGTCATTAGTTGCCTATATAAGAACCCTTCAGAAAAAATAAGGAATAATGGTCAGGAGGTGTTTTATGGCAGAGGAACTTGATAGCTTAAAGGAATTTGAAAATGAAGAGACCCTGAATAGAAAGATCCCCAAGGGCTGGCTCATACTCTTCTGGGCATTGATACTCTGGGGGATATACTACTTTGTCTCGTATACACCTGCTATAAGCGGCTGGTCCCAGGAAAAAGCCTATCTTGAGCAGATAGAAAAGAAATAGAAGGTTAAGATAATAGTGAAACAGGAGGTCTCATGGATATAACAGTAATTGCGACCATAGGCTTTACAGGCCTTGCAGCCCTCGGGATATTGTATCTCTTCCTTTCAATGAGGAAGAAATGACAGAGACCCTTTATCTACTATTCGGTCTCAGCCTGGTCATAGCCCTTGCTATGACCATAATATTTTACTACTCAAAGAAGAGACACAAAAAGGTAGAAGAGCCGAAATACCGGATGCTTGATGATAAGGATTAAGTCTATCCAGGGATGGAGGAGGTTTCTGAGGATTCTCCATAGCCTTCTCCTCCCTGGAATTCCCTTTTTAAGGATAAACAATGAAAGTGCCCTGAGGTTTGATATACCATCCCTGAGACTGCACTTCTTCGGGACGACCCTCTGGATGGATGAGTTTTTTATAGTCCTTGTCGCAACACTATTTCTAACATTTCTAATAGTCTTTATAACGGTAATGTTCGGAAGGATATGGTGTGGCTGGCTCTGTCCTCAGACGGTCTTAACAGACCTGACAGAACCTGTTGAGAGGACTTCCAGAAAGGGTATTATGAATCAAATCTGGGGCTATCTATGGGCAGCCTTGTTGAGTATCATCGTTGGTGCAAGCCTTATATGGTATTTTGTATCTCCTTATGAATTTTTAAGTAGGCTTTTGAAATGGAATCTGGGTAGTATTATATGGGGTTTCTGGATAGTCCTTACAGGGATCGTGTTTTTAGACCTTATCTTCCTGAGGAGGAGATTCTGTGCTACTGTCTGCCCCTATGCAAAGATGCAGGGTATGCTCTTTGATAGCAAGACCCTCACAATAGCCTTTGATACTAAAAGACAGGATGAGTGTATAGACTGCAGGGCCTGTGTCCAGGTCTGCCCTGTGCAGATTGACATAAGACAGGGTGCAAACATTGCCTGTATCCAGTGCGCAAAGTGCGTTGATAAGTGCGGAGATATCTTTAGAAGAAAGGACAAAAAGGGTCTTATAAACTACTTCTGGGGAGGGCCAGCCACAGAAGGCAGTATCATTCGGCAGAATGCCATAATCACAGGGGTTCTGACGGTCGTGTCTCTGTTGTTTCTTATATATCTTGGTGGCACAAGAACTCCCTTTGAGATTAGAATCCTTCCAGAAACTGGATTCCAGCCAAGGTTCTCAGCAAATAATGAACTCATAAATTCCTTTGTGGTCTCTATTGAAAACAGAAAAAACCAGGATGAGACGATTCATATATATGTTCCAGAGGGTTTCAGGGTAATACCGGATGTGATAAGTCTTAAATCAGGAGAGCTAAAAAGGGTAAAGATTATTTTATCAGGCAGAGGGGATGTGAAGGACATAGTGCTGACCTTCAGGCCTGAATCTCAAGATAAGGTCTTAACAAAGGAGGTAACCCTGATAAAGCCATGAAGACCCTTGTAATCGTAGTTACCATCATAGGGCTTTCTGCTGTTATAGGCTCAATCATAGTAGGCAAACTCATGTTTGATGGAAAGGTTGTTGATGCACCCTATGAAACCGGTCTGAGATATGATGAGCTTGAAGCCCTGAAGGCAGAACTGGACCTTGAGATTTTAAATAAGAATCTCATAACAGGTGAGAATGAACTGGTCTTCATACTGAAGGATAAATACGGAAGACCCTTAACAGATCCCCAGATCACATTAATAATAAGCAGACCTTCCACCACAAGGTATGACCGGGAGTATCCTGTTTCATTTGCTGGTGAAGGGAGATACAGTTCAAAGGTCCTGTTTCCTTTTTACGGATACTGGGATATAAAGATAAGGCTCAGCTACAACTGGAAACCTGTTATACTTGAAAAGAGGGTCTATGTGGAACATCCTCAGTCTAAGAGAAGGGAAGGACCTTCACCTTGAAGAAATAAAAATTTCCCTTTATTATTCAGGTTACTTACTCTGTAGAGGATATCAGTACAAGGGAAAGAGAGATTGGAGGACTCATTGAGGCATGCAGGTTATCAGGCTTTAAAAGAGCTACATTACTGACCCTTGCAGAAGAGGCTATATTTAATATAGAAGGTATTAAGATAAATGTATTACCTGCTTATAAGTGGGTTTTAGAAAATCTTTAACGACAAGGAGGTTAAGTATGTTTTACCGATTGGTTGTAAGTATCCTGATACTGGTGGTATGTTTTTCAGGCCATGCCCTTTCACAGCAGCTCAAAAATCCCTTTGCAGGGAATCCACAGGCAATTAAAGAAGGAGCAGAGATATTCAAAAAGAACTGTGAGGCCTGCCACGGTCCTGGAGGTAAGGGAGATATATGTCCTGACCTGACAAAAAAGAACAAAAAATACGGTAATACCGATTCAGACCTCTTTACGACCATCTCAAAGGGCAGGCCAGGCGGGAT
>JBBIPQ010000144.1:0-3750 GCA_037442785.1 Nitrospirota bacterium | reverse complement strand
CTGACTCCACAACTTCCATATCTTCAACCATAGATAGTGGGTGGTACATAAGACTTGATTGCGCTGATTCAGATACAGGTGGCAGCACTGACTGCCCTTATAAAGCTCCTACAGGGTACGGTGCAGAGAGGGTTATTACATCACCCCTTGCGTCACCGGCAGGAGCGGTCTTTTTCACGACCTTCAGCCCAACCTCAGATCTATGCGGCTATGGTGGAAGTTCCTATGTATGGGCTGTCAATTACAAGTCCGGAGGTGCCGCCCCATCTACTGCCCTTCAGGGAAAGGCTCTGCTCCAGCTTTCAACAGGGGAGATAAGGGAGATTGACCTCGCATCAGCCTTTACAGACAGGATACCTTCTGGCAGTGGGGGTGGCAGGAGGTCAGTAGGCTTCTTTGGGGTTCCACCACAGGGTCAGGGTTTATCCGCAATGGTGCCAGCTGATCCAATTAAGAGGTTTATATTCATAAGGGAGAAGTGATGTTAAGAGACAATCCAGGCATTACCCTTGTAGAGCTTGTAGTGACGCTGAGTATAATTACAATACTCCTTGCCCTTGCAACTATTGCCTTTAATGATTATCAGGTTAATTACAATGTGGAAGGTGAGATCAAGACTCTTTACTCAGACATCCAGGGAGCAAGGATGCATGCCATGAACGAGAATAGATCCTATGTCTTTAAGTTCACCAGCGCTACATCCTATGTAGCAGCGGTTGATAGTAACACCGATGGAGATTACAACGCAGGAGATATAAAGGTAGATAAATACTCAAAGGACAGTTTAAAGTATGAGCTAAACTGGAATCTCAGTGGAGGAACTGACAGATTAACCCTTAATAGTAGAGGAATGATTAATGTAAATGGCTCTGTTAGGGTTAGTAGAGAAAACTCTGCAGAATATAATTGCATAGTCATATCTAATACAAGGATAAAGATGGGTAAATGGGATGGGGCAGACTGTGTGGCAAGATAAGAAGATATTGATCTTAAATCGCTTAGGTTTTACCCTTATTGAGGTAATGATAGCCTTTGTCATAATCCTCATAGTGATGCTTGGACTTCTCAATCTTACGGGACAGGTGGTTACAGTGAGTGTGAAAAATACTATAAGGGATGAGGCCATTAAGGTTGCTGAAGAGGTTATGGCACAGGTTAAGGCATTACCTTATGATGATATAAGCACGATGACCTATAATCAACTCAGGCAAAGGATAGATCCTAACAGTTCAGCGACTAATATAACCCGTAATTTCAGAAATTTTTCTATGACCTATACACCTGAAATTAGTGTAACCACTTACAGTGATGCCAAGGTAATAAATGTAACTGTTACATGGTCGTACAGGGGGGATAATTATTCACATACAATAAGTTCCCTGATGAGGAGAACAGAATGATGTTTAAGGGGATTGATAAGGGCAAAAGGGGCTTCAGTCTGGTTGAGTTACTCGTGGTGATGGGTCTTCTTGTAATCGTGCTTGCGATTACAACAGGGAATTTTATAACCCTTGTAAGAGCACTGAAAGGCGAAAGCAAGATCGCCGAGACAGAGGTTGAGAAGATTGTTGGTCTTGAGATACTGAGACAGGACATCGAAAACGCCGGATATGGCCTGCCATGGAATGTGGATACAGGAAACTGGGGTGGCCTAACCAGTTACACCGAGGCAGAAACGCAAACGGTTTGTAGCACTACTGATATAACCAGTTATGATGATGCTCCAAATAATGCCCCACGGGCTATTATAAGCGGGAATAATGTATGTCAGGACGGCTCTGACTATCTTGTTATCAAATCCACAGTTGTGCGGAATCATGAGGAGGCTCAGAAGTGGACATATATATGGAATGATGGTTCATCCAATCAGGTAAACTCCTGGGCAACAGGGAGTGATAATATTGCAAATACCACAGGGGTTATGGCTATCAATCCCAAACAGAATATAAATGATAGAGTTCTTGTGACATATCTACAGGGAGGGGCAAGAACATTTTATTCTCAGTTTTCAGGTGTTAGCGCTGCTTATACACTAAGGCCATCCGAGGTTTACCTATTATTCGGGATAGGGCCAGATAATACCCTGAGAATGCCCTTTAACCGGGCAGATTATTTTATATTAAAAAGTAATGTGCCAGCTCGCTGTGCCAGTGGTACAGGCATTCTTGAAAAAGCCACGTTAAGCCATTCTGATGGTAAGTTATCCGATTATTCCCCCCTCCTTGACTGTGTTGCGGATTTTCAAGTGATATATGGAGTTGATATAACAACACCAATTGCTGATGGAATTGTTGATTGCTATACAAATGATCTACCTGTAACAGGGATTACAGATGCACAGAATACCAGGGACCGGATAAAAGAGGTAAGGGTTTATGTCCTTGCCCATGAAGGCCAGATGGACAGGGATTACAGGTTTGGAAATAGTACAGTCAGGGTTGGTGACAGTAGTGGACTTCCTCGTTGTGATATTTCTGGTGTTGATAATGTCCTTGGAAGGGATTTTGATCTTACTGGCATTCCTGACTGGCAAAACTATAGATGGAAGGTTTATACACTCGTTGTCTCATTAGACAATTTGAGAGGGAGATAGTATATGAAGGTAAAAAAACAGAGATCGAATCAAGATGGCATTGCCCTTGTGACAGCCCTTATACTTGCCTTAATTACCATGGCGATTGCTATTGCCGCAATATATATGGTTTTACAGAGTACAGAGGTTTCGGGCTTAAAAAAGAGATACACTACAGCCCTTGGTGCATCAAAAGGAGCTACAGAGGCATCCGCATTACTGATATCCCTTTCTGGTTATATCCCATTAGATATGACAGCAATAACCACGATAAGCAATCCAGCCTGTTTTGATACTAAGCTCACTAACAGAAAAGCCAGTTGGGGAACCTGTAACACAGGGGAGATAGTAACAAGCTCATCCTATGACATGAGGTTTGATTTTGGGAATTATTATGCTTATGGTAAGATCGTTGATACCATACCTGGTAACACCCTTGTTGGAGAATCCCTGGAGGTGAAGGGAGTTGCCAGTGGGCAGGCTGGGTATATCAAAAATCCAACGGTCGTGCCCTATATGTACAGGCTTGAGGTGAGGAGTGAGAACAATAATAACCCACAGGATAGTGCAGATATAACAGCCCTTTATGCACAGTAAGGTGTCAAGACAGGTTTCAAACATAGGACATCTGATTCTAATATTGATAATGCTTCTGTCTCTTTCGTGTAGCAAGAAGGAAGAATCCCCAAGGTCTGAGCCGGCTCCTTCATCCAGGATGATGCAGGAGGAACATACAGTTGAGTCTTTTAGGGTCCCTGACTCAGAAATGACAGCCGTCCAGGGAAAAGAGGTCAACCAGATGGCAGAGACAAAAAATCTTCCTCCCAGGATAAAAAAAATCAAACTCTTACCAGAGGTCTTTAAACCAGGAGATACCCTTTATGTAGATGTAGAAGCGGATGACCCCGACGGAGATGAGGTAACGATCTCTTATGAATGGTACAAAAACGGTGAACTGGTAAGCACAGAAAGGCAATTAAATTCTACTCTCAAGAGAGGAGATAAACTCGTAGTAAAGATAAAACCCTATGATGGTAAGGATTATGGTAAGGAAGTCATACTCAATAGAGAGATATTAAATCTTCCACCAGTCATAACTGATCACAAAGAATATCATCTTGATAAAGACACTTTCACCTACCAGGTTAAAGCCTCTGACCCTGATGGAGACCCTCTCA
>JBBIPQ010000143.1:0-3777 GCA_037442785.1 Nitrospirota bacterium | reverse complement strand
CAGGAGTTATTAAATGATAACAGAGAAAGAAACAAGAAAAGAGAAGAGAGCACCGGATACCTTTTATATAATAATATTCATGGTTCTGCTCATGAATCTGATATTTTCTGCTGGTGTGATCAGTGCAGAAAAACCGGAGATACAATTCAGGAAACAACCTGAGATCCAGCAGATAAAACCACCTAAGCCAGTAAAGATCAAACTACACAGGAATAATAAGGGAGAGTATTCCTGGGATATCACGGGAGACAATCTTGATGAGATAGTAAAGACAGATAAAAAGCTGAGGAAACTGCTCAAGATAGAGTAGGAATTTTATAGAGGATGTTCAATAATAAATAGGGTTTTAAGTTGTCATTCTGAGGGGCGAAGCCCGAAGAATCTCAAAACGCATTAAAAGAAAAGAGATTCTTCGCTATCGCTCAGAATGACAAGTTGCGGCAAGTGAAATTTAAAGATGCTTGTAGTCTTTTGATTTTCAAGGGATTGCAAGTTTTTGAACAGGCTCATTTTATATTACAAGGAGGTTTTTTATGGAGAGATATTCTATTAGAGAGGTTATTGAACAGGCCATTCAGACAGAGAAGCTCGGTTATGAATTCTATTCCACCATGAAGGAAAGATTTAAGGATGATGAAAGGTTCACACGGCTTTTCACCACCCTTGCTGAGAAGGAAATTACCCATGAAAAGAGGTTTTCCGAACTCTTAGATATAATAAAGGACGAGGAACCTCAAAACTGGGAGGAGGCTTCTGAATATCTTAAGGCTATTGTTGAGTCAGAGTTCTTCCTTGGAAGGAATAAGGCCCTTCCGTCCCTCTCACATGTAAAATCCATTGATGACGCCATAAACTTTGCCATTGGCTTTGAAAAGGAGACCCTTCTTTATTTCTATGGACTCTTAGGTTCTGTTCGGGAAAAGGAGGTTGTTGAGGAGATCATAACCGAGGAGAAAAGTCACATAAAATGGTTAACAGCCTTCAGAGAAAGTTTTAAGCACTGATGAAAGGGGTTTTATACGTAGTTGCCACACCGATAGGCAATCTTGAGGATATTACCCTCAGGGCATTGAGGATCCTCAAGGAGGTTGACATTATTGCTGTTGAAGACACAAGACATTCCTCTAAGCTTCTAAGTCATTACGGGATCTCAAAGCCATTGATCAGTTATTGGGGTGAAAGAGAAAAGGTAAGGGCTGAGGAGATAATCAAGAGGTTGCAATCAGGTCAATCAGTAGCCCTTATTTCTGATGCAGGCACCCCTGGTATATCTGACCCTGGGGAGGTCGTTATAAAAAGGGCACTGGAAGAGGGTTTTGAGGTCATCCCTATCCCAGGACCCTCTGCTCTCATAGCAGCCCTTTCTGTATCAGGTCTTCCTATTAGGGGATTTACCTTTGCAGGCTTTCTTCCACCAAAGAGGACACAGAGACTGAAGGCGATTGAGGAGTTGAGCATAGAGAAAAGGACGATCGTATTTTATGAGGCACCTCACCGAATCTTAGAGACCCTTCAGGACATGTATGAGGTACTTGGTGATAGAAATGTTGCTGTTTTTAAGGAGATAACCAAGATTCATGAAGAGGTCTTCAGGGGTAACCTGAAAAAGGTCATACAGGAGATAGAAGGCATCACAGTCGCTGGAGAATTCGTTGTTGTGGTTGATGGAAAAGGCAGGGAGGTTGCATCAATTGATGATGCCCTCAGGGAGGTTGAATCCTTAATAAAGAAAGGTAGGGGCAGGAAGGAGGCTGTTAAGATGGTCTCTGAATATTACGGGATCAGCAAAAAAGAATTATATGACAGGAGCCTCTTGAAGTGAAACTCAGACCCATAGCCCTCGGCATTGGTCTCGGTACCGTATGGGGTGTATCCCTGTTCATCACAACATGGGTTTCATACTTTACAGGATATGGAAGGCTTTTCCTTGAGGTCCTTGCCCAGTCCATCTATCCAGGGTACACAATCTCTCCTTTTGGTAGTATACTCGGTCTCTTCTATGGCTTCCTTGACGGACTTATAAGTGGTTTTTTCATAGCATGGATCTATAATAAGATAGTCGGGAGGAAGTAATAGTATGGCAAAGGTATATTTTGCACATGCAAGGGCATTAAAGTGGAGCTATGATGACAGTCTTCCAGGCAAGTTAGAGAGGATGCTCAAGGAAATAGGGCTATCTAACTACTTCAGTCCAAAGGAGTGGGTTGCCATAAAGACACACTTTGGTTCAAAGGGTGCCCACAGGATCGTAAGACCTGTCTTTTTAAGGAGGATTGTGGATGCCCTTAAGGATATCGGTGCTAAACCCTTTGTGACCGATACTGTAAGGATTCAAGGGCTTGATTATCTTGAGGTGGCAAACCAGAATGGTATCAATCACCTCTCTGTGGGAGCTCCTGTTGTCCTTGCTGATGGCCTTTACGGGAACGATAATATCATGGTTAAGGCAGGGGATATCCTTGGTGAGGTCGCTGTTGCCTCTCTAATATATGATGTCCCTGCAATGGTAGTCTGTAGCCATGTTAAGGGTCATATTAATGCTGGATATGGTGGAGCCATAAAGAATGTGGCAATGGGGGGTGTGAGCGGGTCCCACAGGGACTGTGGCTGGAAATGCGGAAGGGGTTCAATGCACACCATTGGAGAGGGAGACCTCATATGGGATAGTGAGAGATGCGAGTTGTGTTATCAGTGTGCTGAGGTCTGTCCTCTGAACGCAATAGTATTTAATGAGGGAGATCAGCTTGTCTGGGATGGTGATACATGCTGGAGGTGTGGCAGATGTGTGAGGGTCTGCCAGTTGGAGTCCCTGATGCTTCCCGGGGATGATGAGAGGTTTATGCGTTCCCTTGCTGAGGCAGCGATGGCTGTGTTAAGCACCTTTGAAAAGAATAAGGTGCTTTATATAAATTTCCTCACAGAGATACAGCCTGAATGTGACTGCATGCCGGCTGCTGATGTGCCCGTTATTCAGGACAAAGGGATACTACTATCAGATGACATAGTGGCAATTGAGCAGGCAAGCATCGATATGCTCCTTAATTCGAGGCCCCTGCCTGAGTCAGCAGCCCAGGGAGAAGATGAGATCGAAAGGGATATCCTTTACGAGATTCACAAAAAACCTTATTACATACAGATAGAAGAGGCTGAAAGGCTTGGTCTCGGTTCGAGGGATTATGAGCTGGTGTCCATAAAAAAGTAGCTGCTGTTCGTGGGAACTGAACAGCAGCTTAGGGGAGGTAACGAGGCGCTAAAAATTAATTATATGATTACACAGATGAAGAATTTTGTCAAGAGGAAAATATATGGTTACCTATAAATTATAAATTTAGTTTTATAAGTTTTTATTATGTCCTATACTCGGCATTTATCTTCACATAATCCTCAGAAAGGTCACAGGTTGTTACAGTAGCAGAGCCCTTCCCCATCCCCAGATCAATCAGTATCCTCACCTCTTTATCCGTGAATATCTCCCAAGGCTCTCGGTCCCTTCCTGTCCCGACACCCTTACTCACTATCTTTATCCCATTTATATAAATGTCTATATCGTTTTCCCGCAAGGCAACCCCAGAATAACCAAGAGAGGCCATTATCCTGCCCCAGTTTGCATCGTTCCCGTAAAGGGCAGTCTTCACGAGGAGGGAGTTTGCCACTGAATATGCTGCCCTGAGTGCTTCCCTGTCATTCCTCGCATTTTTAACAATGATGTCTATCACCTTAGTAGCCCCTTCCCCATCCCTCACGATCATCCTGCCCAGTTCATAAGTTACCTCGGAC
>JBBIPQ010000142.1:0-3779 GCA_037442785.1 Nitrospirota bacterium | reverse complement strand
AAGATCTTCAAGCAAATGGTGGGTATAGAACAATATGGATTTTTGTTGACAACTCCTTTGCACCAAAAGCTGATTGCTGGTTCAGAATTATTCTCGACCCTGATAATGAAGTAACAGAGCTTGATGACTCTAACAACGGAGTTAGTGAGATATATTTCCCAAATCACTATACCCATCCCGAATATTATAAGAAAAAGTAGATGAAGTAATTTTGAAAGGAGAATAAAATGTTTAAGAAAACCACAATTGTTGCCCTTTTTATTCTTTCTTTTATTTCTGTTTCTTACTCCCAGGACAATATCTACAAAAAGACTCAGGAGAAGATCTATAAAAAAATGAATGTCAAAAAGGAAGATGCTCGAGAAGCGGTTGGGAAGGCGATATTTTCCATTGGATTTTCCTCACCTGCCTTAGGAAATGACCCATGTCAGGGCGTTGAAAAGACAATGGGAGGGATGAAGAAATACGGTTCAGGCGGGATATCCCTTGGTAAATTACCCGGCAAACCCTCAGTCTCCATCGGGAAACAGGGACAGATTATGGAGGGGGAAACATCTCAGGAAAGTGTAGAATCCTACTCTGCCGAAAATGTATGCTATGAAGGATACGATGCACAAGGGAATAAATGTGTAGAGGCAACCGCAAATCCTGATGGAACAACAACATTTAAAAATGAATCAGATGAAAGCTGTATAATCCAATTAGGGGATAAACATACATTGAGTCTGGCTCCTCATTCGGAAATTACGACCAATACACAAAGAGAAGAAAATAATCCAATTTTGGAAGGATTAGGAAAAGTGCGATCATGGATTATAGATAAAATTCCTGATTGGATGGAACCTGAGCCTTCCAGTCATAGGACTAGTGCTGTTGGAGTTCGCGGTAATTGCGATCCTGAGGGAATTGCGGGCGGTTGTAGAATAAATGCTGGTTCGGGAGTAGTCCTTCCAACGTTACCGGAATATCTCACATTTATGGCTAAGGCAGAGAAGGAAGGATTTGCCAAAAGACTCAGATGGACTCGAATAAATCCATCCCCTGAAAGTGCAGGTACTTCAGAAGGTCCAAAGCCATCCGTGGGGACAACCCATCCAGGTCAATCCACCAAATCGGGCTACGAAAAAGAGAAAGGTTCTAAAGTAGATAAGGGTGGAACAATTACTAATCCTTCAGAGCCTTCCTCTGGGAAAGCAGGAGGCAGGGGTTTAGATTTTTGCGGAAGGCATCTTCCCACTCCTCAAGAGGCTGCCTCAATGGGCTTTGATCCAGGCAGAATCACTGACCCCGCAAATCGTGACTGGACAGGAAGGATTGAACAGCGTGGAACTGAAAGAACCCTTACATGGTCAAAAACGGTCTCAGGAAAGGAGAATGTCAGGGTAGAGTATACTTACAAAGACGGAGGATTGGTTGCTATAAACTATGAATTTTTTGACAAAAAAGGCAACAAGATTGGCTTAGCCTCTTATGATGCAAAAACTGGAACTGTTGAGGCTAAAAGATTGAAATAAACTGAGAAGGCAAGAAAGGGAAAAAGTTTATCTTCAACAAAAGAAATATTTCTGAAATATTTCTGAAACATTTCTTATATTGACATCTGTTTCTTAATGGTTTATATTTTTAAAAAAAATTATAGGGGGTAGATATTATGGAAGTATTCAAGAGATGGCAAAAGCCGGCCCCTGGGAGGGCAAATCTGAGTGTTAAGGGTAATATCTGAAAAACTTGCCCAGCAGATAGCAGGGATGTTTTAAAAAGGAGAAAGTGAATGTATATCAAGAAAGAGGATTTCCTTTCTATGGATGGTCTTTATAGGACCCTTGATAGCAAGGGTAAAAAGGAATTCATCCAGCAGATCATGAAGGCCTATGGAATAAAGCCAGACGAAAAGGAAGGTGTAGTCAGGATCGTGGAAGACGATATATTTGACAGACAGGCAATAGCTCCGGAAGAATTTGTAACGAGGACGATGATCAAGAAGATATACAGGGAGATCAAACGTGATCGGTGACCGTGTTCCAAAAATGGACAACGGGAAACGGATCACGAGCTATCAGTCAGAAATCTAAAAAGGGGAGCGCCATGACAGTATTTCTTATAACACTGGCCGCACTGGTAATAGTCTTCATAGCAATGGGTGTAAGGGTGGTTCCACAGCAGACAGCTTATGTCGTTGAAAGGCTCGGAAAATATCACGCTGTTCTTCAGCCTGGAATCAATTACATAATCCCCTTCTTTGACAGGGTTGCATACAAACACACCCTTAAAGAACAGGCCCTGGATATCCCGGAACAGATATGCATCACAAAGGACAACGTCAGGGTAGGGGTCGATGGAGTGATATTCGTGAGGGTCGTGGACCCTGTAAAGGCATCCTACGGTGTCAGCGACTATGTCTTTGCCATAACCCAGCTTTCACAGACCACAATGAGAAGTGAGATAGGCAAGATAGACCTTGACAGGACCTTTGAGGAGAGGATGACAATCAACAAGGCAGTAGTAGCGGCAATTGATGAGGCTGCTGTTGCCTGGGGTGTAAAGGTGCTGAGATACGAGATCAAGAACATAACACCGCCCGAGACCGTTTTACATGCCATGGAAAAGCAGATGCAGGCCGAGAGAGAAAAGAGGGCGATGATATTACAGTCAGAGGGCGAAAGGCAGTCCGCTATTAACATAGCAGATGGACAGAAACAGAAACTTGTCCTTGAATCAGAGGGAGTAAAGCAGAGACAGATAAATGAAGCCCTCGGTCAGGCAGAGGCAATAAGGGCAGTTGCAATGGCAACAGCAGATGGTATAAAATCTGTAGCCAGTGCGATACTTACCAGCGGAGGTATGGAGGCAGTGCAATTGAGGGTTGCTGAAAAACTTATAGAACAGTTTGGCAACCTTGCTAAGACTACAAACACCATGATACTGCCCACAAATTTTGCTGACCTTTCATCAATGATCGCGACAGCCATGTCCGTTATTAAACAGACAGATAAAAGTCAGAAATGAGTATCCATTTATCAGCAGAGATCTGGGCAATAACAGGAATCGCCCTCATAATTGCTGATGTGCTGACATCAACATTTGTCCTTGCATTCTTTGGAATAGGGTCGCTCGTTGCGGCACTGACGACATGGCTGAATCTTTCCCGCTCCACAGAAGGCCAGTTTCTCGTGTTTTCAATTACCTCTATCCTTTCAATGCTCCTGTTCAGAAAGGCTGCCAGAGAGCGCTTTGGAAGGTCAGCAGAGGGGCCTGAATACTCAGAATTTATCGGAGAGAGGGCAAGGGTCGCAGAACCCATCCCCCCAAAGAGTGAAGGGAGGGTGGAATTCAGGGGGACGGAGTGGATAGCCTTCTCCGATACAGACACAGAGATACCCGAAGGCAGCATAGTCACAATTGTAGCAGTCGAGGGTATAAGATTGAAGGTGAGATTGGAGAGGTAGGTTGCTCTGGATGGCATTAAAGGAGATCAGTAGTTTTGTAAGCGATTGACAAGAATTATATAGATTAGGAGGCTAAAAACTTATGGGCGAGGCAAATAGCTTTTCTTTCAGCAACCTATTCTTACTTGTTGGAACAAACCCCCTGCCTAATCTTGTAGTTACCGAATACCTTCTGAAAAATAATCCCGCTTTAACCGAGATTCATCTTCTTATCTTGATGCAAGGACATTCCGGATTGTATCGGATGATAAAGATAGAATAACAGGGGATCTGCGGAAAGAGATAAAGATAAATATCGATGAATTGATCCGACTTCACGGTTTTAAAAGGGCC
>JBBIPQ010000141.1:0-3794 GCA_037442785.1 Nitrospirota bacterium | reverse complement strand
TTGAAGGCTGGCCAGTGAAAACTACCAGCGTAAAGGTCTATAAAGTCAGTGACACTACCATAAATGATTCTATCAATAAGGTTTCCTGAGGCACCCCCGAGGATAAGGGATAGAGATAGTTTATCTTTGCTGTCCTTAAGAAGAAGATATAGAACGATGAGTATGGCAATGATGGAGATTATTATAAAGGTGATGTTGCCAAATCCCCTGAAAAGGCCAAAGGCAGCACCCTCATTTCTGATATGGACGATCTGTAAAAATGGAAGAAGGCCTATGGTCTCGTAGGGACTTATAAATTTCCTCACAAGGTGTTTTGTTACCTGATCAGTCACGGCAACGACGAGAGCGATTAAAGGATACCCTAAAATTTCTTTGAATCTTTGGAGATCCCGTTTGCTGTGACGAATTATCAAGCTTTCAGAACCCCGTAACACCTGTGGCATATATCAGGAGCATCTGAGAAGGAGCCCACTGAATCGCTCCAGTTCCAGCAACGTTCGCATCTTCTTCCAGACGCATGTTCTATGCCTATAAAAAGATCAGGGATCTCCTCACTTCTGTAAGCCTTTTCAACAGGCTCAGAATCAGAGAGAGTAACTGCAGAGACTATAAAAAGGGTTGGTAAAAAGTCCTTGTATTGAGTGAGCAGTTTATAATCTTCTCCCCTAAGGAATATCTCCACCTTTGCCTCTAAGGAGTTGCCGATGAACTTTTCCTGTCTTTTTATCTCTAAAGCCTTATTAACCTCATCCCTTATTGCGATTAGTCTTGCCCATCTATCCTCAAGGTCATGTTTCATGTATCTTTCATCAGGTATTGGAAAGTCTGAGAGAAAGACACTTTCCTCTTTTTCTCCAGGCATGAAACCCCAGATCTCCTCAGCAGTGAAGGACAGGATTGGTGCCATCAATCGGGTCATGACAGACAGTATTTCATATATGACCCATTGGGCAGCCCTTCTCTCCAGGGAATCCCTTTTAAATGTATATAACCTGTCTTTAAGTATATCAAGATAGAAGGAGCTCATATCAACGACACAGAAGTTATGGATACTGTGGTATACGAGATGAAATTCAAACCTCTCATAAGCCTCTGTTACCCTTTTTATCAGGCCCTGTAACCTCGACATTGCCCAGGAGTCGATCTCTGTGAGATGATCAGAGTAGTCCCCTCCATCAAAGTCACTAAGATTTCCAATGAGAAATCTTGCAGTGTTTCTGATCTTTCTATATGCCTCTATAAGCCTGTCAATAATCTCGTTAGATAATCTCACATCCTCCCTGTAATCCTCGGCAGATACCCATAATCTCAATATCTCCGCACCATTCTTGTTTATAACATCCATTGGTGCTATCACATTTCCGAGGGACTTTGACATCTTTCTGCCCTGTCCGTCAACAGCGAATCCATGGGTTAGGACGGTCCTGTAAGGGGCCTTTCCCTTAATGCCCACAGATGTTATTAGCGAACTCTGAAACCAGCCCCTATGTTGATCACTACCCTCAAGATACATATCCGATGGCCATGAGAGCCTCTCATCTCTCGAGACAACAGCAGCGTGACTCACCCCTGAGTCGAACCATACATCCAGTATGTCCTTTTCCTTTACAAAGGAATCTCCTCCACAGACCTTGCATCTGTATCCTTCCGGCAGGTACTCCGTAATCTCATCAGTGAACCACACATCTGATCCGTATTTCTTAAACCTTTCTATCACTCGACCGAATACATCCCTGTCGTTAACAAAGGTCTTGCATCCTGAGCAGGTGATAAGGGCAATTGGCACACCCCACGCCCTCTGTCTCGATATACACCAGTCAGGCCTGTTGAGAACCATACTGGATATCCTTTCCTTACCCCAGGAAGGTATCCAGGTTACCTTATCTATCTCATTGAGGCACCTCTGTCTCAGATCATTCCTCTGCAATGATATAAACCACTGCTCTGTTGCCCTGAATATTACAGGTTTCTTACATCTCCAGCAATGGGGATAGGAATGCCTTATCTTTTCTTCCTTGAATAGGGCATTTTTCCCCTTGAGGATGTCTATGATCAAAGAATTTGCCTTAAAGACAAATATCCCTTTCAGTTCTGATCCTACCTCGTCTGTGAATCTTCCGTGGTCATCCACAGGTGCGTATATATCCAAGCCGTACTTTTTACCTACCTCATAGTCATCCTCACCGTGTCCTGGAGCTATATGAACTATCCCGGTTCCCTCCTGAGCGGTCACGAACTCGCCAGGGATGACAACAGATTCTCTACTGAAAAAGGGGTGTTCAGCCTTTATTCCTTCGAGGTCCTTGCCCCTGAATCTCGCAATCACGCTTCCTTTTGGGAAAAGCCTTTCCTTAAGAGCACTTGCGATTATCACCACCTCGTCATCCTGCAAGATGGCTGCGTATTCATAATCTGGATTCACGGCCAGGGCAAGGTTTGCAGGCAATGTCCAGGGGGTTGTTGTCCAGATAAGGAAATACACATCCCTTCCTTTTATATCGGGCAATGAGCTTGGATCCTTTAATCTGAACCTCACATATACAGAAGGGGATTCCTTATCTGCATATTCAACCTCTGCCTCTGCAAGGGCAGTAACACAGGAAGGGCACCAATGAACAGGCTTTTTCCCCCTGTAGACATATCCTTCTCTCACAAAATTCAGAAATTCCTCAACAATGGCAGATTCATAATCCTCTGTCATCGTGAGATAGGGTCTTTCCCAGTCCCCAAAAACACCGAGCCTCCTGAACTCCTCTCTCTGGATATTCACGAATTTCATTGCATACTCCCTACATAGCTGCCTCTTCTCAGGAACAGGGGTCATGTCCTTTTTATCACCCAGGCTCTTGTCGATCTGTAATTCTATGGGAAGACCATGACAGTCCCAACCTGGCACAAAGGGCGAATAGAGGCCTTGCATTGACCTGAATTTTATAATTATGTCCTTCAGTATCTTGTTCAGGGCATGTCCTATATGTATATTGCCATTTGCATAGGGAGGTCCATCGTGGAGTATATAATGTTTCTTCCCCCTATTTTTCTGCTGTATCTTTCTATATATACCTCTTTCTTGCCAGAACTGCAGTATCTGAGGCTCCCTCTGGGCGAGGTTCGCCTTCATTGGAAAGGCTGTCTCTGGTAATGATAATGTCTTTTTATAATCAATGGGCATTGATAAAATTACCACTTAAATGCCCTTGAAGTCAAGACGACTTATGATATGAACACTTTGTCTTGACAGAAAATGGGTCAAAGTGCTACGATTTTTGCTACATAAGATAATTCCATAGATATCAGAAATATCACTGAGAATCATGGAAATCGATATCGGGGCGTGGCGCAGCCTGGTAGCGCACTCGCTTGGGGTGCGAGTGGTCGGCCGTTCAAATCGGCTCGCCCCGACCATATCAAGAATTGGGTATGCTTTTTGCATAATGTTAATGGATGCTTCAATATCCCTTAGAGGTTACTTATCTTACCAGGGTCTTTGAGTCCCTTACAGGATTAACAGGTTTACACTTTTCTCTCTTCGACGATAGATTACATCTCCTTGTATCCCCGCTTAAAGAGGATGTTATATTGTCTTTCCTTAAATCATCGGGTAAGGGATATGCTGTGTATAACAGTTTTATTACTCGAAATTTGAGGGCATTCCATAAGAGGAACACTCCATATGTTGTTAAGGGTCCCACTTCACAGTATCATATCTTTCTCCCTTTTCATCTGCATGATAAAGGCTTTTGTGTCGTGGTAGAGGCCTATTATGATCGTATTGATGACTTTAGAGACTTCTG
>JBBIPQ010000140.1:0-3866 GCA_037442785.1 Nitrospirota bacterium | reverse complement strand
GACAGGATTTTATTTCAAGGTAGGATGAGGTTATGAATGTCTTTTGAGATTATTTTATGGTGAAGATAGGTCATTTAACAAGTTACATTAAGGTGTCGCTTTTTGTGTTTTCTCGGTCTCATGCCCATCTAACATTTATCTTGGACAGATGTGAAAGGGAATGACTATGAATTGGTGATTGGATAGATGGGTAAAATGTTAAAGAGCTAATAGGTTATTATATAACATGCAGGTTCTCAGGATTGGAAGGATAAATTATCTGAATCTCTTTCCTATCTTCAATGCCCTTGAAGATGAGAATGATGCGCCTCCCTTCGAGATCTTTGATGGTGTGCCATCGAGATTAAATAAGATGCTGAGAGATGGGGAGATAGACATAAGCCCTTCATCCTCGATTGAGTATCTCCGCCACAGGGATATGTATGAGATAATAGAAGGGCACTCCATAAGTTCCTTCGGTGCTATCGGAAGTATACTCCTTTTCAGCAGAAGACCAATCGAAAAACTCAACGGTCAAACGATCCTTACATCCTCACAATCAGAGACATCAGTAGCTCTTCTTGATATTATACTGAGAAGATTCTATGGTCACAATGTAACCTTGTTGTCTTCTGAGATAACCCCTCGGGATGCCTATGGATTAGATCATGCCTGTCTCCTCATAGGGGATGATGCTTTGATAGCAAGAAAGAAATTGAAGGAGGTCCCATGGTTATATATATACGACCTTGGCGAGATATGGTTTAATAAAACCGGGCTTCCCTTTGTATTTGCCCTCTGGATAGTGAGAAAAGATTCCCTCCTGGAAAAGAAGGAACAGGTAGAGGCATTTAAGAACTCCCTGGACATGGCAAAGACAAAGGCACTTTCCCGACTTGAAGACTTGGCATCAATTAGCTATCTTTCGGGAATACTAACAGAGGAAGAGATTGTGTCATACTGGAGGCAGATATCCTTTGACCTCAGGAAAGAACATCTCAAGGGTCTGGAATTGTTCGATGCTTACAGGGCAGGCTAATTGCCTGCCCTGATCTTTTAAAGATGCCTCTGTATCTCTCCTTTTATCTCGCTAAATCTGAATTGGTATCTTTCAGGCCTTCTTCCAAAACAGATTCCAAGGCTCTCAAAGAGTGCTATCTCCCGGATGTCAACGGGCCTCTGTTTTATTGCCTCTGAGGTGGGCATGTATGAGATATTATCACCCTGTACATTTACTACAGTTACGCCGGTCTTTCCCTCAAGCAGAAGCAGTACTGCTGCTGCACCTGCCCTGTAACCGAAATTAACATCAAAGGCCGAGGAATGACCTGATCTAACTAAGTGCCCAGGGATGACCTCCCTTACCTCCGGAATCTCATAGACACCAGGAGCAAACATGCCTGCCTTCTTCATCAACTCCGTAACCTCGGGATCATTCTTAAGCCTCTTCTCAAGTTGCTGTCTAACATATTTACCTGCACCGGCAAGCTTTTTATGACCAAAGGCATCAACCCCTGCAGTTTCATCATACAACAATTCACCAGTGGCGGTCTTTATACCCTCTGCAACAACTATGATGTATGTGCCTGCCTTTACATCGCTCCTCAAGACCCTTCCAAAGTATGTGGATTTCATATGTTCATAAACAATGTCAAAATCAACGGGTATCTCAGGGATGAGTATGCAGTCAGCCTCAGCACCAATACCACCCCTCAAGGCGGTATGACCAACATATCTACCAAAGACCTCAACAACGAGTATCCTGTTATGGCTCAGACCTGTTGTCTTCACATCCCTTGTTATTATTGCAATCCTGTTGATCGCAGAGTCACCACCAACGCTGTAGGGTTGCAGGTCAAGGTCCATCGTCTTTGGCACATGTATGCATGGTATGCCCTGTTCAGCAAGATCAACAACCACACTGCCGGTATCATCGCCACCACTTATGATCAGGGCATCGATACCGAATTTCTTCAGTCCTGCCTTAATCCTGCCATAGGCATCAGGGTCCTTTATCTTGCTAATCTTTACCCTTGAGTGTCCTGCCTCTGAACCTGCTAAGGATGCCTCTATCTTACTGACCCTGGCAGCATCAAGCAGAACAACCTGATCAAAATCCACGAGATTATAAAGCCCAGCATATCCATTTGGTATGACAACAGATTCGATCCCATGGGCATAAGCCTCCCTTGCCACACCCTTAATCACAGCATTGAGTCCCCCACAATCACCACCGCTTGTTATAACTCCAATCCTTTTAGCTGACATATACACCTCCTCTTTTAAGCCATTAGCCATAGTGCCTATTGGCTAACGCTATCTGGCTATTCCTTACTGCCTGTTGGCTCGTCTCAGCGACTGCTTTCAGCCTGTTTTATGGTATTCCCTTATTGACTTTATCGTGACCCTTCCCTTAATGAGCCTTTCAGCTGCAGTGACTACGGCATTGGCTCCAGAAAGGGTAGTGGTAAAAGGTATTCGATACTGTAAAGCACTCTGCCTGATCGAGAAGGAATCCCTCTGTGCCTGGGTCCCACTGACAGTGTTTATTACAAAGCTTATTTCCCTGTTCTTTATCAGATCAACTATATGGGGTCTTCCCTCTGTTACCTTATTAATGACTTCCACATTTATCCCCTTAGCCCTCAGATACTCGGCAGTTCCCCTTGTTGCTATAACGTCAAAGCCAAGGTCAAGAAATCTCCTCACAATATTACAGACCCCTTGTTTGTCCTGATCTCTCACACTCACAAATATCCTGCCAGAAAGGGGGATCTTATTATTGCAAGATTCCTGAGCCTTTGCATAAGCAAGACCAAAGTCCTCATCAATACCCATCACCTCTCCTGTTGATTTCATCTCAGGCCCAAGGATCGTATCAACACCATGAAATCTATCAAAGGGGAAAACTGCTTCTTTAACAGCAACATGCCTTATCTTGACCTCCTCCTTAAGGCCAAGATCCTTCAGTTTCATGCCCATCATGACCTTTGCAGCCAATTTTGCAAGGGGAATCCCTGTTGCCTTACTAACATAAGGGATGGTGCGAGATGCCCTTGGATTTACCTCAAGGATGTATATTTCGTAACCCTGTTGGCCTGTACCTTTTACTGCAAACTGGACATTCATAAGACCTATAACATTGAGTTCTCTTGCCAATTCCCTGGTTTGACGCTTTATCTCCTCAACCACATCTTCCCTGAGTGAATAGGGTGGCAGTGAGCAGGCGGAATCACCGGAGTGTATTCCTGCCTCCTCGATGTGTTCCATCACCCCTCCTATGATAACATCAACACCATCAGATATAGCATCAACATCAACCTCAATGGCATCCATGAGGTACTTATCCACCAGGACAGGGTGTTCCGGTGAAGCCTTCACAGCCCTCCTCATGTAATCAACAAGGGAGGCCTCATCATAGACGATCTCCATTGCCCTGCCGCCAAGGACATAGGATGGCCTGACCATAACAGGATAACCTATTTTTTTTGCGATCCCTATGGCCTCTTCGGGAGACGTGGCTGTGTCACTTTCAGGCTGCCTGAGATTGAGCTTATGCAAAAGTTCCTTAAACCTCTTCCTGTCCTCTGCCCTGTCAATGGAGTCAGGGGAAGTCCCGAGTATCCGCACACCTGCCTTTTCTAGGGGTACCGCCAGCTTAAGGGGAGTCTGCCCGCCAAACTGGACGATCACTCCCTCGGGTTTTTCTATCTCTATTATGTTGAGAACATCCTCTATCGTCAGTGGCTCGAAATAAAGTCTGTCAGCAGTATCATAGTCTGTACTTACTGTCTCAGGATTACAGTTTACCATAATAGTTTCATAACCGAGTTCCTTGAGGGCAAACACAGCATGGACACAACAATAATCAAACTCTATACCCTGTC
>JBBIPQ010000139.1:0-3943 GCA_037442785.1 Nitrospirota bacterium | reverse complement strand
AACCTGCAATTACCGGATACCTCTGGGAAACATGACTTCCTTCTGTCTTTCTATTCGGGAAATTATCTATAGCTATTTTTACAATCTCCCTGGCTATCTCCCTTGCCCTGTGTTCGTCCATCTCTATGTGAATAGCTCCTGGTATCTTGGCCTTCGGTGAGGTTGTGATAACCTTTGTGTGGAACCTCTTTGAGAGTTCAGCAATCGCAGGCATTATGCATTGATAATCAACTGTTATTGCATCAACAAGGCCTGTCATTATACCAAGTTCCTGATTCGTAAACCCCCCTGCAGAGGGAATTCCATGCCTCATCAGTATCTCATTTGCAGTGCAGCACATTCCTCCAAGGTTTATTCCCTTTGCTCCCTTTGACCTTGCATAGGCAATTATCTCAGGTTCAGAGGCTACATCCACTATCATCTCTGCAAGGGAAGGCTCATGGCCGTGCACAACAAGGTTTACCTCATCCTCTTTGAAAATCCCTAAACTGGCCTCCGCCTTCACTGGCCTCGGTGTACCAAATAGGATATCTGTAATATCCGTGGCAATCATACAAGAACCCCACCCATCAGCAAGGGCTGTCCTTAGGCCATGTGTAATTAGATGATTAGGTTCATGGTCAACCCCCACTGAAGTCCTGTGAAGGGCCTCGCAGATCTCTCGCTCAGCGCCGCGAGGAGCAACATTCCATTTTCTCCATCTCTCCTGCGTCTTTTTCGGTGCCCGTTTCAGATAATTTATCTCGCCTTTTTGTCTGTTTATATCCTCAAGGAATCGAGTTGCTACATCCTTGGCAACATCATTAACCGGCCTGCCCTCGAATTCTATTCCAAGTATATCTGCAACCCTGTAAAGCTTTCTTACATCGGTTATCCTGTAGTCCTTCACCTCTCCCTCTGCTACAGCAAGCAATGTGAATATCATGTCCCTTGCGTGATCAGTATGTGCGGCCGTCCCTGCAGCGATCATCCTGACGAGATTACGAGCCGCCACAGTGGGAAGGCTTGCTCCGCATACACCCCTTGCTTCCTCCTCTGCCTTAGGCCCAACAAGCCTGCAGGGTCCCATATGACAGACCTTGCAGCATGCACCAGACTCACCTATTGGACAGGGTTTCAGTCTCTCTGCCCTTTCAAAACAGGTCTCTAACTTATGTTCTTCACCCCACTCTATTATCTTCTCAGCTGCGTCATTTGCACTTTTAATCCTCTTATCCATACTTACCTCCGAATCTTGATTCCAAATCTCAAATTTGAAACCTTAAATTCAATCCTATATCATTGGTTCCATCTCTAGTGCTGGATGACCAACACTTGTGAGATATTCCAGAAGTTTTTCTGAATCTTCGCAGATCGTTTCATCAGCTATCTTATCAAGAAGGTCGGGCACTCCCTCTTCTTCTGCCCTTTTCTGGAAGCCTTCTTTAACCCTTTCCTTAAGGGCCTTCGGCATCCAGACAATCCTTTTTATACCTCCATCACCATAGAGAAATTTTTTGCTCGTTATAAAGTTTACACCTATTCCCATAAATCCTGGGGTCTGCATTCCACCGCCAACAGTACCTGCTAAGGTAGAAAACTTCATACCTATAGGTGTCATCCCTGGAAATCCTCTATTTACTATCATGACCCCATTGGCCTCTGGTATTATTGCGACAATACATTCAAAACAGCCGCAGGAGGTCATGGGATTCTCCATTATGGTATAGAGGTTCAATGTCTCTACTGCACCACCTGATGCCTTTTTAAGGTATTCGTCAACACCTGAGTACCTGCCGTAACGTGGGTCAATCAATTCACCTTTAGGAACAGGCTGGTTACCGCCTGTGGGATCTATCTCATAGGCTGCCTTACCATCAAGCCAGTTATAGGCACCACAGAGACCAAGCCTTTCAGGTGTCATAACACAGACATGGCTCGGTGCAAAGGACTGACAGAGAAGACAGGAATAGAAGGTATCAACACTCTCGTCAGTTAAACTGCCAAGCCTCTGGTCTCGCTCCCTGTAGGCAGCCCTTGCCTCTTCCATCATTCTTTTCACATCCTCTTCCTCTGTGTATATAGTAACCTGTACCTTATCCACTATTGATCTGAATCTATTATGGGCCATCACTGCCTGTATTATTCCAAGGTGTTCAAGGGTTATGCCCGCATTCTTGGCAGCATGGCTTATCCTTATCCAGTTTATGTCCCTCTGTCCCATATGCCAGAGTCCCTGGGCCTCATTAATATTATGGTGAACCTTTCTCTCGATGATAGATTCAAAATCCTTCTGCATCTTTCTACCAGCTACCTCAATAAGTATGCCAAGGGGCATCTGGCCACCTTTTTCATATCGTTCCCTCCAGTTTTCGCCAACAACTATAACCTTATTGTCCTCTATCTCATCGAGCTCCCTCATCCTTACCCACTCGAAGGATGGTGTTCTCTGGCCACCAAACTCAATGAATGTATCTTCCTTTCTTATCCTTTCACCCTCAAAGGCAGGACCAAAGGCAACAGGGATAGGGGGTTTCTCAACGATTATCTTCAATCCCCTCACCTCGATTGCCTTCTGAACGATCTTGGAATGATCGAGTTCTCTGTCAACCTCCTCATAGGTACACACGCCTGTTGGATGGATAACAGGAACCTCTGTATCACAGATGGCAGGATAACCCATGTTTATTGCGCCTGCCCCTGTTGACCATTTGATGTCATCAAGGGGACCGAGGGCTAAGGCGAAAGCAAACACCCTATCCTTTGTGTATTTAAGCTGCCTCTTATAGTCACCAGGTTTGACATTACCAAATATAAGCGCAGCCCTTATTGACCAATCAAGCGCATAAAGGGTATGCTCTGTATCAGGTCCTAATGGGACAATCCTTGTCTCCCAGCCAAGCTCCACGCCTTTTCGCATTAGTTGCTTTGTAACGCTATCCCCGTTGGACTGTCCAGCCAGAAAGGTCAATATATTCTTTTCCTGTAATTCCCGACAGATATTCACTGCTATCTCATCTGTTGGAGCAGCCCCAATAATAGCAGCAAAACCTGGCATGGTGCCATCAACAAGCTGAATACCAAGGTTTCTCTGAATGGTGTCTGTTATGAAGCCATTGTAAACATACCCTGTTTCAGGGTCTTTGTATGGCTCAAGACCATAGATATATCGGATTGCAAGGATGATCTCTTCAGCAAAGAGGGTTGCCATGCCTGAATCAAGGGCCTCACCAAGATAGGGCCTCCAGACATTTTCCTCGGGTTCATCATGAAGAAGTTCCTTGGCAAAACCAAGGGCTACCTTCATATCTCCGATGGTTTTAACTGGAAACCCAGTCATAGCGTATATCATGGGAAGGTAATAGGCTGTATCAGGAAATTCAAAGACATAATCCTTCCCCTTCTCAGCAATAGCCTTTTCTATCATCTCCTCAGCCTGAGCAACAAGCCTCTTGGCACCTCTTATTGCGGCTGATGCAATTAGCTTGGACATGCTTGACCTCCTTTAATATTTTTACACTTTTTTATATATTAATCAAGTTTTTAAACTTTATCAAGCAACTTATGCCCTCGATCTAAGAAAAGCTGGAATACCATTTGCTTCCCTAGGTCCTACTGTCACCTTCCATCCAGGCAGCTTCTCCTCAATCGCTCCGCTTAATATGGCCACATAGCCAGGTATAATGAGTTCCCTGTGGGAAACCTCATTTTCGATGCCACTTTCCTGAATGAACTGGGCAATCTTTGATGCAGTAAATTTGCCTGCTGCCCAGGCAGTAAGAACTGATAGTCCCTCGCTGTCCATTACTGCGAGTCTACTCGGCACCTTGCTGTTCTCGATCTCACCTGAAACTATAAAGTAGGTGAGGGAGAAATTGGTTGTTATGAGCAAAGGAGATTCAGGAGTTGGCTCACCAATCTTATATATCTTCTGCTCCACCTGCATTGGTACCTGCGGGTCTGT